>JANWVQ010000044.1 GCA_025056745.1 Ignavibacterium sp. | reverse complement strand
TTATGGAATGGGAGTTCATTGGGCTTTGAAATCTATAAAGCAATTTCCAGATTTCTCATTTCAAATTGTTGATTTAAGAAGTCTATTACCTTGGGATAAAGAACTTGTTACAGATTCAGTTATTAAAACAAATAAAGTTCTGATTTTACACGAAGACACATTAACTGGTGGAATAGGTGCCGAGATATCAGCTTGGATAAACGAAAATTTATTTAAATATCTTGATGCTCCTGTAATTCGTTGTGCGAGTTTAGATACACCTGTTCCATTCAATCACGAACAAGAAAAGCAATTCTTAGCAAATTATTGGTTAAAAGAAAAAATAGAGTATTTGATAAATTATTAGAAGAGTCTTTGCGTTAAACAATTTTTAGTATATCCAAAAAATCTTAATTTTTAATTATTAATTGTTAATTTTTAATTAAAAAATAGGAGCATTTACTATGGGCGAAAAACAACTCTCCGGCGAAGTTTACTATCCACCAAAAGAAATTCTCGATTATGCAAACGCAAAGTGCGAAAGTCTATATGAATTTGCTTCGAAAGACCCCTTAGGATTTTGGGAAAGAGAAGCAAAAAATCTTTACTGGCATAAACCGTGGGATAAAGTGCTTGATGATTCAAACAAACCTTTTTATAAGTGGTTTGTCGGAGCAGAAACGAACATTGCTTATAATTGTTTGGATGTTCACGTAAAAACTGCCCGAAAAAATAAATTAGCTCTGATTTGGGAAGGTGAAAACGGAGAGTTTAGATCTTTTTCTTACTTTGCATTACATAGAGAAACTTGTCGATTTGCAAATGTTTTAAAAAGTCTTGGTGTCAAAAAAGGAGATAGAGTTACTCTTTATATGGGAAGAATCCCTGAACTGATGATTGGAATGCTTGCTTGTGCGAGAATAGGTGCGATTCATTCTGTTGTTTATGGTGGATTCTCAGTTGAAGCTCTTCACGAAAGATTAGAAGATAGTCAGTCCAAAGTTTTAATAGTTGCAGATGGTTCTTATCAAAGAGGAAAAATAGTTGAACTAAAGAAAATTGCCGATGAAGCTTTGCAAAGAGCTGCCACAGTTGAAAGTGTTCTCGTTGTTAGAAGAACTGGTCATCAGATTAATATGGAATTTGGAAGAGATATGTGGTACCACGAACTTATGAATCTTCCGATTGCAAACAGCAATGACTGTCTTGAAATAGTAGATTCAGAACATCCATTATTTTTATTATACACGTCAGGAACAACTGGAAAACCCAAAGCAATAATGCACACTCACGGTGGCTATATGGTAGGAACCTATACAACCTTAAAATATGTATTTGATATTCACGAAGAAGACAGATACTGGTGTGCAGCTGACCCAGGATGGATTACTGGACACAGTTATATTGTTTATGGACCTTTATTAAATGGAGCTACATCTTTTATGTATGAAGGTGCTCCGAATTATCCATATCCTCATCGTTGGTGGCAGATGATAGAAAAGTATGGAATAAATATTTTATACACAGCTCCAACTGCAATTCGAGGGCTTATGAGATTTGGAGATGCCTGGCCAAACAGATATAATCTTTCTTCATTAAGATTACTTGGAAGTGTTGGAGAGCCAATAAATCCAGAGGCTTGGCGTTGGTATTACAGAGTAATTGGAAAAGAAAGATGCCCAATTATGGATACCTGGTGGCAAACTGAAACTGGTGCATTTATGATTACTCCTCTCCCCTGCACTCCATTGAAACCAGGTTCAGGCACTAAACCATTTCCTGGAATTGTTGCTGACGTTGTCGATGAAAATGGAAATTCTGTTAAACCAAACGAAGAGGGATATTTAGTGATAAAATCTCCTTGGCCTTCGATGCTTCGAACTATTTGGAATGATCCAGAAAGATATGTAAATCAATATTGGAGTAAATTCCCAGGAATGTATTTAACTGGTGACTCTGCACGAAAAGACGAAGATGGATACTTTTGGATTATAGGAAGAGTTGATGATGTAATAAAAGTTTCAGGATATAGGTTGGGAACAGCAGAGATTGAAAGTGCATTAGTAAGTCATCCAGCAGTAGCTGAAGCAGCTGCTATTGGTCTTCCGCACGAAATTAAAGGTAATGCAATTTATTGTTATGTGTTACTCAAAACAGGATATGAAAAATCAGATAAGTTAATTGAGGAACTTCGTCAACACGTTGCACACGAAGTAGGTCCTATCGCACGTCCTGAACATATTGAAATCGTAGATTCATTGCCTAAGACACGAAGCGGCAAAATAATGAGAAGAGTTTTGAAAGCCAGAGCATTAGGTTTAGATCCGGGAAATTTGAGTACCTTAGAAGAGTAATCGATTTTAATATTCTCACCGTGTAAAATTTTGATTTACACGGTGAGATAGTTTCTTTATATAATTTTCAGTTTTTCAAAATTGAAGTAACTTTTTCAGCTGCCTCTTTAAGACTTTTTGCAACTTCAAAATTTAGGTGAGAATTTTTTAGCAATTCTGCTGCCTCTTTCGCATTTGTTCCTTCAAGTCTAATTACGATTGGAACTTTTACATCCATCTCTTTAGCCGCATCAATGACTCCTTGTGCCACTCTATCACATCTAACTATTCCACCAAAAATATTTATTAAAATTGCTTTTACATTTTTATCTGATAAAATAATCTTAAATCCATTTGCTACAGTATCTTTACTTGCGCCACCACCTACATCAAGGAAATTGGCAGGCTCGCCACCAGCAAGTTTTATAATATCCATTGTGGCCATAGCTAACCCTGCACCGTTAACCATACATCCAACATTTCCATCAAGTTTAATGTAGTTTAAATTGTATTTAGATGCTTCTACTTCAAGTGGATCTTCTTCATCTATATCTCTATACTCTAAAATTTCTGGATGTCTGTAAAGAGCATTATCATCAAAGTTCATTTTGCAGTCAAGTGCTACAATTTTATTATCATTAGTTAAAACCAAAGGATTTATTTCTAAAAGCGAAGCATCTGTTTCTTCATAGGCTCTGTACAAATTTTTTAAGAAAGGTGTAAAACTTTTGAATGCATCTCCTTCTAAACCAAGTGCAAAAGCAAGTTTTCTAATTTGATAATTTTGGAGACCAACAGCTGGGTCTATCCATTCTTTAATAATTTTTTCAGGAGTTTCCTCAGCAACTTTTTCAATTTCAACACCACCCTCAGTAGAAACCATAATTACATTTTTCGAAACTGCTCTGTCTAATAAAATACCTAAATAGAATTCCTTTTTATAATCTAAACCTTCTGCAAGAAAAATAGTTTTTACAATTTTGCCTTCGGGACCAGTCTGGTGAGTAACGAGAATGTTTCCTAAAATTTTTTCAGCATATTCAGTTGCTTTTTCAGGAAGAGTAGTAAATTTAACTCCACCTTCTAACAAAAGAGTCTCACGATCTTTAACATCATAAATTTTACCTTTACCGCGCCCACCAGCGTGAATTTGAGATTTAACAACAAACTGATTTATTCCTCTGGCTTGAAGAGTTTGCAAAGCTTTGTCAAATTCATCCATTGATTTAACAGCAATCCCATCTTGGACTGGAACTGAATATTTTTTAAGAATTTCCTTTGCTTGATACTCGTGAATCTTCATTTTCTATCCTTTAATTTGTTTAAAGTTTTTCTTTACGACTAAAAATTATATAAGATTAAAAATAAATATTCTTATTAATCATTTACCATAAATGGATATCGCCAATCTTTTGGTGGATCGAAAGTTTCTTTGATTGACCTTGCAGTCATCCATCTTAAAATATTCATAGCACTACCAGCTTTATCATTTGTTCCTGATGCTCTACCTCCACCGAAAGGTTGCTGAGCTACGACAGCACCAGTTGGTTTGTCGTTTATATAAAAATTACCTGCTGCATTTCTCAAAGCATCTGACATTTTAACAATTGCTTTTCTATCTTGAGCGAAAATTGCACCAGTTAATCCATAAGGTGAAGTCTCATCACATAATTTTAATGTTTCATCCAATTTTTCATCTTCATAAACATAAATCGTCAAAACAGGACCGAATATTTCCTCTTCCATTGTCTTAAATTTAGGATTAGTTGTCACTATTGTTGTTGGCTCAATGAAATATCCAACAGTATCATCAAAATTACCACCAGTTATAATTTCAGCTTCATCTGAGTCTTTAGCATATTTAATGTAACTTGTTATAGTCTCAAAAGCACCTTTATCTATAACAGCTCCCATAAAATTAGTGAAGTCTTCAACATCCCCCATTTTTATTTTACTTACCTCTTCAACATATTTATCCTTAAATTGTTTCCAAATTGATTTTGGTACATACATTCTTGAAGCTGCGGAGCACTTTTGTCCTTGATATTCAAAAGCACCTCTTAATGCAGCAACAACTAAAGCATCAATATCAGCTGAATTGTGAGCAAAGATAAAATCTTTACCACCAGTCTCACCAACTATTCTTGGATAATATTTCATATTTTTCAAATTATCAGAAATAACCTTCCACATATTTTGAAATACTTCTGTTGAGCCCGTGAAGTGAACTCCTGCTAAATTAGGATTGGTAAGAGCTGGATTTCCAACTTGTCCTCCTGAACCGGGCACAAAATTAATTACACCTTTTGGTAAACCTGCTTCTTCAAATAACTTCATCAGCCAATAAGCTGAATAAACCGCACTCGAAGCTGGTTTCCATAAACTAACATTACCAACAATGGCTGGAGCTGTAGGTAAATTACCTGCTATGGAAGTAAAATTAAAAGGAGTCACTGCAAAGATAAATCCTTCAAGTGGTCTGTATTCAACTCTATTCCAAAAACCTGTTGGTGATATTGGTTGGTCTTTCATTAATTCAGCCATAAAAAAGGAATTGAATCTGTAGAAATCAACTAACTCACAAGCTGAATCAATTTCAGCTTGATGAACAGTTTTTGATTGTCCTAACATTGTAGCTGCATTTAATGTTGAACGCCAAGGGCCTGCTAATAATTCAGCAATTTTAAGAAAAACAGAAACTCTATGTTCCCAAGGCATTGATGACCATTCTTTTCTTGCTTCTAAAGCAGCTTCAATGGCCATTTCAACTTCTTTTTTACTTGCCTTGTGGTAAACTCCTAAAATGTGTTTATGATTATGTGGAATTCTGATTTCCTCTGTATTTCCAGTGCGTATCTCTTCTCCACCAATTATTAGAGGAATTTCAATTTGCTGTGATTTTAATTCATTTATTTTTCTCTTTAATTCTTCTCTTTCTGGACTTCCGGGCTTATATGATTTAACTGGTTCATTTATAGGTTGTGGGACTTTAAAGTATGCGTTTGACATTTTTTCCTCAATTTTTATTAAACATATTTCAAAATTAAGATTAATCTGTGGGATTTTCAATTTTAGAAATATTATTAGTATTGTTAATTTTTTTTTGTAAAAAAAGTTTTGTTTGATTCAAACAAAATTATTTTCAAGATTTTTTAATATTAGATTATAATATCTTTAATTATTTTTTATTTGAATTCATAAAACTGATTTCACAATATGTTTTTGGTTAGAAGCTTTAATTTTTAATTTTTTCTTAAAAATTAGAAATTTTCATCGATAATACATTAAATAGAAACTTTATTAATTATAAAATGAAAATACTCTCACCAATATTTGTAATAATTTTTTTAAGCGAATACTTTCTTGCTCAAAATCAAGAGTATGTTTTTATAAATGTGACGAAAAAAGCCAATTTATCTCAACATTTCATATCTGCTATTATTGAAGATGATAATGGGATTATGTGGTTCGGGACGCACGATGGACTTAACTACTTTGATGGTTATGGATTTAAGAGATTTGCCAATAAACCAAAAGATAAAAATTCATTAAGCTCAAATTTTATAACGGCTCTTGAAAAGGATAATGAAGGAAATCTTTGGATTGGTACTAATGATGGACTTAATAAATTGGATTTACGAACTGAACGCTTTACAGTTTATAAAAAAAATGATGATCCTAATTCATTAGGTGATAATGCAATCATTGATCTAAAGTATGATAAAAGAGGTTTTCTTTGGATTGCCACAAGATATGACGGACTTTATAAATTTAATATAAAAACTCAGAATTTCATCAAAAAAATTAGAAACTCGCCCTCATATAATTTTAATTTTTTAGAGAACATCAAAGAAATTGAATTAGATAGCGATGGTGACCTTTGGATTTTATATGATTCAAAAGGTTTGGTTTTTTACGACTATGACCAAGATAAATTTATTTTATTAGACATAAAAAATGATTTAAATATTCCTGTTGAAAATATTCATTGTATTTCAATCTTACCCCCAAATAATTTATTATTATTCATAAGAGGTTTAGGTCTTGCATATATTAATAAAAAAAGCTTTAGTTTCAATAAAGAATTAGTTCAAGATTCATTTAATAAAAAATATTATCAAAATCTTTCTATTTTGTCGAATGACATAATTACTTCCAGAGATGGCCTTGTTTATTTTGCAGATTACAATAATGGTTTAATGCGGTATGATATAAAAAATAAAAAATATTATTTCTCTAATGAATTCATCTATAATCCAATAGATTCCTTAGATAAAATCACTAATAAATTATACATTGATTCAAGGGACAATTTATGGATTGGTTCATCAGGTTTTGGAATTGGACTTCTTTCGAAAAACATTAAACCATTTATTACATACAAATCTGATTTTGAAACAGGAAAATTTAAACTCAGTTTTCCAAGTGTAAGGGCAATTTTTGAAGATAAAAATGGTGATATTTATGTTGGTGGGTACAATGGATTAAATAGAATAAACAGTAAAGACAAATCTATTGATTTCCTCTTAGACAAGCCCTGCTATATGATTAAACCTGATATATTTGGATCAGATAACCACTTGACTCTATCTTTTGAAAGCTTCGAATTTGGTGGAACCTTATATAGATTTAATAAGAAAAATCGAGAACTAAAAAAATTATTCAATAACATAAATTCAAATTATGTAAGATGTATTTTAACGGACAGTCAATCTAATGTCTGGATAGGAATGTTTCGAGGTTTATTCTTATTTGATAAAAATAACTCTAAGATTAAACCATTTACATCGCTCCCATTTGATCTTTCAAATGAAACTATTAATCAAATCTATGAAGACAGTCAAAATAATCTATGGATATCCACTCGAGGTAAAGGAATCTTCTTCTTTAATATAAGTAATAACAGATGGTATAACATCAATAAAGAATCAGAATACTTCAAAGGACTAACAGGAAATAATGTTTATGGAGTTTTTGAGGATTCTAAAAATAGAATCTGGGTTTACACAAGTTCAGGACTAAATTTATTGGATAGAAACACAAATTCATTTATTAATTTCACTGAAGAGAATGGATTAATTAATAATGTAGTTTACAGTATAATAGAGGATGACTCGGGTTATTACTGGTTAAGTTCTAACTTGGGAATAACTAGATTTAATTATGAGAATAAAGATTTTTGGAACTTTGACATCAGAGATGGAATTGCCTGTAATGAAAAAAATTTCAATGCAGCACTTAAAGGAAAATCTGGTAATGTTTATTTCGGAGGAATATCAGGTTTAACCATATTCAATCCAAATTTTTTTAAGAAAAATACAAAAGCTCCTAAGGTTTTGTTAACAGAAGTTGATATTATCCCAAATACAGATAACATTTCAAAACTTTATAATGCATATACAAATACTATCGAATTAAAACCAAATCAAAAAACTTTGACATTAGGTTTTACTGCTATTTCTGATTACGCAACTGATATTAAATCAAGATACAGATATAAAATTATAGGTTTACACGATGATTGGATAGATGTTGGTTTCAAACGAGAGATAACATTGGCAAATTTATCTCACGGTGATTATAAACTTTTAGTAAGTGCTTCCAACAATGATGGAATTTGGTCAAATAAACCATTTGAGTTATCAATAACTGTTCTACCAGAATTCTACCAAACAACTTGGTTCAGAATTATAGTAATTATTCTTGGAATTTCATTTCTAGTTGGAATTTTTATTTTGAGAATCAGGTTTTTGAAAAACACAAACTTGAGATTAGAAAAACTTGTAAATGAAAGAACGATTGAATTAGAAAATTCTAAGAGAGAATTAGAAATAGCTAATTCGACAAAAAATAAATTCTTTTCAATCATCGCACACGATTTAAAGAATCCTTTCAATGCTTTAATAAATTATAGCGATATTCTTTTAACTGATTTTGATATTCTTACAAACGATGAGAAGAAAAGTTTTATTCAAGGTATGAAAGAATCTTCAGAATCAACATTTAAATTCCTTCAAAATCTTTTAACGTGGGCAAGAACACAAACCAACAAAATTCAATACATACCATCTCAAATAGATTTGAAATCAATTGTAAAAGAATGTTTTGACTTTTTAAATGTTACTTCGCAGGATAAGAATATAAAATTAATCTCCAACATTGAAGAAGGAAAGATTGTTTTTGTGGATAAAAATATGGTTTATACAATTTTAGTAAATCTTTTGAATAATGCCATTAAATTTTCAAATGAAGGGAAAACCATTTACGTTGGAATAAAAGATGAAAACGAAGATAACTTAACAATTTTTGTTAAGGATGAGGGTGTCGGTATTAACGACGAAGATCAAAAGAAATTATTTCATATTGAAAGTTATCACTCTACAAAAGGAACAAAAGGTGAAACTGGAACTGGTTTAGGTTTAATTTTAGTATTTGAGTTCGTTAGAATAAATAAAGGTAAAATTTGGATTGAAAGTAAATTAGGAGAAGGGACAACATTTTTCATCACTCTACCTAAGGCTGCTTAAAATTTTAATCTTCGACTTACTGATTTTTTTATAAAAAATAATTTTTATATAAAAGCGGAGGTCAATATGAAATTTTATATAACCACTCTTTTAATTTTTTTCTTATTTCAAATATCTTTTTCACAAAATTGGCCTACCATTGGTGGTAAAAATCAAAGAAATGGATTAAGTAAAATTGTAGGTCCTGATAGCATTTCCTCACCTTATTGGAGTGTTGTTTCAGCTCCAACTCAAATTGGAAATTCTGTATTTACTTATGGAGATCATTTTGTTACTTCGCGTTCTGTTTTTAATCCATACACTTCAAAAATCGAGTGCAGAAGTTTAGTAGATGGTAGCCTGAAATGGGAAATGATGGCAAGTTCTTCATCAAGAATGTTTGCAATCGGTTTTTCTGAAGATGCAGTTTATGCGCACGATTACTTAACAGACTCTTTATATGCACTCTCTCCTATTGATGGTTCCATACTTTGGGCAATAAAAGAAACAAATGTTTTCGGTGGGAATACGGGAATTTTATTCGCTGAGAACGGAGACCCAATTTTACGCGGTAAAAGATTAGATAGAAGAACTGGTCAAACAAAATGGTTTTATAATTATATAGTTCCTGTTATGCCTAATGCAGGGTATGCTGCAAAGGACAGTACTTTTTATCATTATTCTGGAAGTATTTCAACACCTAAAAAACTTTTTGCTTTAGATATAAGAAATGGCCAATTAAAATATGAAAGCCAATCTCTCCCCGGCGACGCAGATCAAGAATGGCCTATTACAATCGGAATTGATGGAACAATTTACTTAAAAAGAGATGGTGGTAAATTGTATGCTTTTCAGGATACAGGAAATCAGTTAGTAATTAAGTGGGAATATACTCCATCTGCAACAGAAATGCCTGGATGGTTTGCAAATGATAAAGAAGGAAATTTATATATAATTGATAATGATACTGTAAAACTATTGGATAAGAACAATGGATCCTTAATAAAAAAATCTAATATCAGAATAAAAAGCTCATTTTTTCCAAACATTTCAGTTGACAACGATGGTAAAGTTTATGTTAATAATAATGAAGCTGCATTAGGCAAGATGGTATGTTTAAGTCCTGATTTACAGAATGTTATATGGGAGTTAAACGTACCTTATATTACTTACTGCGGACCAGCACTTGCTAAGGATGGAATATTGATTGTCAAAGGTAGTGGCAATAACATTAGAGCTTATAAAACAGCTAAAAATTCAAAACCAGTTGCAGATTTCAGAGTTTCAAAAAGAGATATTTTAACAGGAACATCTGTTTCTTTCTTTGATCAGTCATCCTTTAATCCTACCAGCTGGCAATGGTTTTTTCAAGGTGGAACTCCATCAACATCAAATTTAAAAAATCCAACGAATATTAGGTACGATCAACCCGGGGTTTATGAAGTTAGGTTAGTTGTCTCTAACTCACTTGGAAGTGACACTTTAATCAAAAAAAGTTATATCTACGTCGATAATCCATCATTTGTAGATAATGACATTCTTACAGAAGAAATAACTTTATTTCAAAATTTTCCAAATCCTTTTAACCCGACAACAAATATAAGTTGGTCATCTAAAATCTCTGGATTTACAACATTAAAGATTTACGATATTTTGGGAAATGAGATAACTACTTTGGTAAATGAATTTAAAGAAGCCGGATATCATACTATAGAATTTAATAATTCAACTCAACTACCATCAGGAGTATATTTTTATCAACTAAGTATTCATAACAACGAAGGAAGTGAAAGTAACAAATTCAGAAAAACGATGAAAATGGTGATAATGAAATAGCAAAGAGTTACAAATAATTTTTTAATTCTGAAAAAATTAATTTGAAAAATTTTTTGAGGGATGGGATATTTAATTCGAGGTAAATGATTTTTACAATAATAAAAATGTTGTGGAGGTGGCGGGAGTCGAACCCGCGTCCGAGATTAAGACCCAATGAACTTCTACATACTTAGTCTATCATATTATAATTCAATGCTACCTGATAGACAAGGATCGCATTGAATTTACCTGCTAAGAATTCGCCTCACTAGCGCAGGTAACTAGATCAGCTATCATACCTAAACGACGCTCTGCAACAGCCCGGTATGAGAGGCTGAAGAGAACGGCTGCCATTAATTAGGCAGCGAGGGCGTAATTATAGTCGCCAGTTATTTTTTTTCCGATTGTTTTACTTGCACTCGGAGAGCAAGGTATGCCGTTCATTGTCCCTTTAACCCCGTCGAATCCAATTTCACCCCCAAACTCAGGGGTTCCACTTTACATCTGATATACCACAAATTTTATTTTCATAACGTGAAAGAACAAAAAATAAATCTGATAACCTGTTCAAAAATACTAAAATATTATCGGAAATAATATCATTTTGTTTTAACTCAACTACTTCACGTTCAGCTCTTCGAGTTATCGTTCTGCAAACGTGTAATAGTGACGCTCCTTTAGAGCCGCCTGGCAATATAAAGTTCCGTAATGGCTCTAATTTTTCAGTAATTTCATCAATGGTTTTTTCTGCATCACTTACAAAACTTTGACTTGTTCTAGGAATATTAATTTTTTTATTATCTAAAGTATCAGGAGTTGCTAAATCTGAACCTACGACAAAAAGCTTATTCTGAATATCAATCAAAATTTTTTTAATCTCATCACTTGAAATTTCTGTAATTGTAAGCCCAATAAATGAATTTAACTCATCAATTGTTCCGTATGCTTTTATTCTCAAATGACTTTTTAGAACTCTCTCTCCTCCAAAAAGTCCTGTTTCACCTTTATCACCTGTTTTTGTATATATTTTCATCTTATTGTCTTTATAAATGGTAAATTATGTGTAATTAATTTTATTTTGTTTGAATTATTAATTAAATACAATTCAGAGTTCGAGTTAAAATATTTTACTTTTAACAAACCAAGTCCAATAAACTTTTTCAATTTATAGGAATATGTTTTAGAAGTTAGAAAACCAGCTTGTTCATTATCAGAAAAAATTTCTATCGTAGAGTTAAATTCAATATTATCTGTAAATTCAAAACCTATAATTTTCTTTTGAACCTTATCATAGGTTTCCAATCTTGCTAAAACTTCCTGACCGATGTAGCAACCTTTTTTTGTATCAATAAGTTCACTGAGATTTAATTCGTGTGGATTAAATTGATCATTAATTTCTTTTTCGGGCGCAGGAATCCCTTGCTCTATTCTGTAAGATTCAAAAGCTTCTGAACCAATAAGATTCAAGTTGAAAGGTCCCTTGTGCTCCAAAATAAAATTTATTAACTCAATTATATTAGAATTATTTACAACAATAGAGAAACAATTTGAGTCTAATTTATCATTTCGAAATAAAATCAAAAGCTCAGTATTATTAATACTAATTTTTTTAATTAGATTACTTACTGATATTAGATTTTCTATTTCTAATAACCATTCTGCGAAAGTGAATCTTTGAGGTCCATAAATATTAATTGCAGTGAACTCATCCGAAATATCTTTTACATTAACATCATCACTTATAACATACTTATTTATCCAGGCAATAATTTTTTCTTTGAAGAACGCATCTGTCTTAAGCCAGATTTTATTTTCAAATTTCATTACATCTGCAATACCAACAATTCTTCCCTTTTCATTTGTAAAAATTGTTTTAACTATACCACCTTCATTTATTTGTAATATTGAATTTGTTGTAATTCTATGTAAGAAATCTAAACAATCATTTCCAGATAGTTCCAAAAAAGAAGAAGAATTTTCGACCCTGACTCCAACACCGTTATAAAGAGAGAATATCTCATCAATAACGTTTGTAAAGCATTTTAATGATTCATAAGTATTGACTTCACTATTATTGTTTTCCTTTCCAATAAGTTTTAATAATTCTATATTTAATTTGTTATCGAGCATCATATCTCCCAATATTCACTTTAAGTTTTATTAAATAATTAAGATTCGTTCAATAAGCGATAATTTATTTTAGGTATGTATTTAGATGTTTATAATTTTAATAAGGTCTATTGAATTTTTTACCTAAAGAAGATTCATAGACACTATCTTTTGGATTATAAACAAATGCAACTGAATCAATTATTTTTAGCTTATTATCAGTGCTTAAAAAAACATATTCATAAAAATCAGGATATTTGTCATTATTTATATTGGCAATAGATCTTTTAAAGTCAATTCCGTGATAAGTCATCATCAAATGTGGAAAATTTCTAATTCCATCAACTAAGAAATAATTATAATTTATGTGCCCTACACCTTGTGCATAATGAAAATTGTTTTCGATATACATTGTATTTTTCGCATCCCAATTTTTAATTGAGAAACGATTAAATCCGCCGTGAGATGGAATTGGAGCTTCCCACACCAATGTAAGTTGCTCACCTTGACACTCTAATAAGATCAAATATGGAAACGCTGTTCCTAATTTCGTACTATCTAAATCAATATAGCTTTGATCATAACCAATAATATTTTTCGGTTCTATAAACCTTTCACCTTGCCGAGAACGAGCAATAACACAAAATACGTATTTTGCACCAGATTTATCATTATAATAAATCACAGCTGGTTTTTGAATCTCATAAGGTACTGATCTATCAAAAACTAATGGATAAGTACCTTGAGGAAAATTAGTCAAAACAAATTCAACAACTGAAATTGTATCACAAGGAAATCTACTCTTTGCTTCCTTTTTCATCTTCTCCAAGTTGTAATACTGTATATCAGCATCTTTTTCTGGAACATATTCAACTTGTTGTTCTAAAGCATATTCATCGGATTCAACTTTTTTATCTTCTCCACAAGAAATAATCAGCACTGAAATAACTAATAATCCACCCCAAAAGTATTTAATCATATATCTTCTCCAAGTTAAATTTTCGACAATTCCTCCATAAAATAAGCTGAACTGATGATTCCAAGTCTAAAATGATTGAGATTGAAATGTTCATTAGGTGAATGTAAATTTTCTGAGTCAAGGCCTAATCCCATTAAAACGGGAGTAGCTTTTAGTTTTTCAGCAAATTCTACCACAATTGGAATAGATCCACCTTCTCTCATAAAAACTGTCTCTTTACCAAATGCTAATGACATTGCTTTAGCTGCAATTTTCATTATTGGTTTATCTAATTGAGCAATAAATGGAGATCCTCCGTGAATACTTGAGATTTTTACATCAACATAATCTGGTGCAATTTTCTTAATGTAATCAGAAAATAATTTTTCTATTTTTTTAGGATTCTGATTTGGGACAAGCCTCATACTAATTTTTGCTGAAGCTTTGGATGGAATTATAGTTTTTGCTCCTTTACCAGTAAATCCTCCCCAAATACCATTGCAATCCAAAGTCGGTCTACTCCAGATTCTCTCAAGCAGAGAGTATCCTTTTTCACCTACCGATTTTTTTATACCAATACTATTTGAAAATTCCTTTTCAGTGTATTTTAATTTTTTAAGATTCTCTTTTTCTTGTTTTGTAAGTTTAAGAACATCATTATAAAAACCAGGAATCAATATCCTGCCATTTTTATCTTTTAACTTTGAAATTATTTCTGCGAGAACATTGATTGGATTTGGAACTGCACCACCATAAGTTCCTGAATGCAAATCTCGATTAGGTCCTGTGACTTCAATTTCCATATAACTGATTCCTCTTAAGCCATAGGTCAATGTTGGAACACCCTCATCCCATAAAGAAGTATCTGAGATTAAAACTGCATCACATTTTAACAGTTTTGAATTATTTTTTAGGAATGAATACAAATTAGGACTACCAATTTCCTCTTCACCTTCAATTAAGAATTTAACATTAACAGGCAGTTTACCTACAGTTTTGAAAAAAGACTCTACACTTTTTATATGAACAAACATCTGTCCTTTATCATCGGTAGCACCTCGTGCATAGATCTTACCATCTTTAATTGTCGGTTCAAATGGAGGGGTATTCCAAAGTTCTATTGGGTCTGCAGGTTGAACATCGTAGTGGCCATAGATTAAAACCGTAGGTTTTCCCGGTGCACCCAACCATTCTGCATATACAATAGGATGACCTTGAGTTTGATACACTTCAACTTTTTCAATTCCAGCATCTTTAATTTTTTGGGCAACAAAATTTGCCGCTTTTTCCATATCCTCTTTGTGCTCTGGAAGTGTACTTATTGATTGAATTCTCAATAGATCTTTCAACTCTTCAATAAAAGATTCTGTGTTAGAATTTATAAAATTGATAATCTCTTTCACTTTGTTTGCCCTTTCTGATGAAAAATTATTTTTTATAAGCTAAATTTATTAAAATTTAAGCGAGTTTAATAAACCTTTATAATCAAAATAAAAAATAATTTTACCGGATAATCTTAATTTTTAATAGTTTTGAATTAGGGTTTGTAAAAAATGGAAGATTATCTAAATAAATTAGCATATTGTATCGAAAAAGGTCGGCTAAATTCTCAATCTAAAATCCCCTCAAATATGCTTGGCCAAGATGGAGTTGAAGAGCTAATAAATCAACTAATTCAATTAAATACTCCACCCAAAATCATCATAGAAAAAGGTTTGATAAAAGGAATGAACGAGGTTGGAAATAAATTTCGAGACGGCAAAATTTTTATACCCGATGTTTTATTATCTGCAAAAGCAATGAATTATGCCATTGAATTATTAAAGAAAGAATTTCCATCTGAGAATATGCCAATAAAAGGAAAAGTAATTTTAGCTACAGTGGAAGGAGATTTACATAGTATTGGAAAAAATATTGTTAAAGTTATATTAGAAGGAAATGGTTGGAAGGTAATTGATTTAGGTGTTGATGTCAGCTCCGAAAAAATAATTGTAAAATTAAAAGAAGACGAAATCAAAGCTATAGGTTTATCAGCTTTATTAACGACTACAATGTTGAATATGAAAAAAATTATAATTGACTTACGAAACAGTGGATTCAATCTACCCGTTGCAATTGGTGGAGCACCAGTAACTCAAAAGTTTGCAGATGAAATACAAGCGGATTTCTATTCCTCAGATCCAAATGAATTTGTGAATTTCTTGGATAAATTAAATTGAAATTGAATAAAAGAGAAATAGAAGAAATTGATATTAATTTTAATCAAATTATTCTAGATAGTTCTTTTCTTAAAAGTTCTATTCAATATAGTTTAACTGAAGATATATTAAATGTTTTTTATGAAAATTTATTTCAGATAATCAAACAAAAATCTAAAGTTAAAATCGGATATTCATTTTTTCCTGAAGATGAAATTGAAAAATCGAAAAACAGAATTATCATCGATGGAAAGCCTCTAAGCGTTGGAGATATAATTTATAGAAACCTCAGAAAAACTGAATCAATATTTATAATTACTTGCACAATCGGTGCTGAAATAGAAAAAATAATTAGAAAATTTTTTGACTCAGGGAATTACATCGAAGGTTACACACTAGATTTGTTAGCATCCGAACTTGTTGAACTTTCTGCAGATTATTTACAAGATTTTATTGAAAAAAAATTTTCAAATTCACAAATCGGATTTTCAAATAGATATAGTCCCGGATATTGTGGTTGGCCTGTCTCAGATCAAAAAATTTTATTTTCTCTCTTGCCCGATAATTTCTGTGGAATTAAAATAACTGAAAATTCATTGATGTTACCTATCAAATCAATTAGTGGAATTTTAGCAGTTGGTAAGAATATAAATAAGCTTGAATATGAATGTGATATTTGTGATGATAGTTTTTGTTACAAAAAGAGAAAATTATGAATAAACTTTTTGAAAAACTTGAGAATCTTAAAATTCTTGTATCTGATGGAGCTTGGGGAACTGAGTTAATTAAATCAGGAATTAACTCAAATATCTGTCCTGAAATATTAAACTTAGAAAATCCAGACAAAGTATTTAATATCGCAAAGCAGTATATTGAAGCAGGTTCAGATATAATAAGCACTAACAGTTTTGGTGCAAGTAAAATAAAATTAAACAGTTACTCTTTGTCAAATAAAACATACATCATTAATAAAACTGCTGCTGAGATAAGTAAAAAAGCTGCTGGTGATAAATTAGTTATGGGTTCTATCGGTCCTTGTGGGAAATTTCTTTTGACAGATGAGATAAATGAATCCGAGTTAGAAGAATCATTTTATTTGCAAATCAAAGGCCTTGTTGATGGCGGAGTTGATTGTTTGTTATTTGAGACTTTTTATGATTTAGATGAATTATCAATTGGTATAAATATCGCAAAAGATTTTACTAACATACCTATAATTTGCTCACTTACTTTTAATAAAAATAATGATGGTAATTTCTTTACACTTATGGGTAATTCTATAGAAAATGCTTTTGAAGAATTATTAAAATTTGGTGCAAATATTGTTGGAGTAAATTGCGGAAATGGTTTTAATACAACTATTGAAATATTAAAACAAATTAAATTAAAATTTCCATCACAAAAATTAATAGTTCAACCAAATGCAGGCTTACCTGAATTAGTTTCAGAAAAAATCATTTACACTGAGACTCCTGAAAAAATCGTTACTGCAGTTGAGAATTATTTAGAACTTGGGGTCTCAATCATTGGTGGATGTTGTGGCACTACTCAAGAGCACATAAAAACTATAAGAAAATTAGTTGATCAGTGGCGAAATAAGAACAGATAAAATTTTATTTATCAAATAATATGTAAATCTAAATTTTTATTTGTATTAACTACACAATTAAAAAACAAAATCGTTAGTGTTATATCCCTGTTCTTTCAATATTTGAAATATTTTATTCAAAGCTTCTTTATCAAGTTGAGGTTTTCGAGCTAAAATCCATCCATACTTTCTGCTCGGTGTGCCGACAATAGCCCATTGATAATTTTCATCCAGACCAATGATCCAATAGTCTCCCCAAAATGGTCTCCATCCTAATATACTAAAAAAACTTACCTCTAATTTAGAATTAGTCTTTTTGTCAACTACTCTTGCAATACCAACCGTTTTATCAAGATTTCCATTTTTATCAATACAAGAATTTATAACTTCAATCTCCCCATTTTCCTTTAGGTTATATCTTGCTGTTGTTTCTTTTACACATTGACTTTGAAAACGATTTGGAATTTTAGCAATCTCATACCAAACTCCAACATATTTTTTCAAATCTACAAAATCAACTGTTTTAATATTACCTTGTTGAGCGAATAAAGTCATTGAAAGAAAAATAAAAAATGAAAGAAGTCTCATATTAAACCTTTATAAAAATTTTCTTTACATATAAAATCCACATTAATCCTAACCAAAACAAAATATAAAAAATTGCAAATCCAAGCGAAGCATTAATTGGATCTAACCAAGATAAAAAGAATGTCTCATAAATGTAAGATTTTATGTTAAAAACTTTACCATCTTCTGCAGACCACTTAACAAGAGACATAATTCTACCTAATATACCCGATAAGAAAAAAACAGTGATTGCATTCATTCCATAAACAAGAAAAGGTTTTGTCCACCAAGTTATTTTTTTAACATCGACAAACCAATAACAAAATGCCAAAAAGTGTAATGCTAATCCTGCTGTGTAAAGAACATAAGAGCTTGTCCATAAATTTTTATTTAATGGAAACCAAAAACTCCATATCCAACCAGCAAGCATTAAAACATTTGCCCAAATAAATAAGTAAACAACTTTTTCTAATGGATCATTTTCTTTTCTTAACCAATTACCAGTAAAAATTCCAAGCATTGTTGAAGCTATTGCTGGCAATGTTGATAGGATACCTTCAGGATCCCAAAGCTTTGTTGCTTTCCAAACGTGTGAACCTAAAATGATTTGATCAACCCACGCAGCAAGATTTTTTCCCGGTTCAAAATTAGCGTATCCAACTCCCGGGACTGGCACAAAACTCATAATGATTGCATAAAAAATTAAAATAAATCCAGTGAACCAATATTGAAATTTAGTTGAAGTAGATAAGAATAGAACAGCAGCAACTAAGTAAACTATAGCTATTCTTTGAAGAACTCCGGGAATTCTGAAAGTCTCCCAAGAGAATTGATGATCGAAAAATAAACCAAACGGGAATCCATTTAATATTAATCCTAACACAAATAGAATAACAGCACGGCGTAAGATATTTAGATATAGTAGTTTCATATCTCCGCCTTGTGCCTTACGTTTTGTTAAAGAGTATGATATCGCTACTCCAACTATGAATAAGAAGAAAGGAAAGATCAAATCTGTGAAAGTACATCCGTGCCATTCAGCGTGAAGTAGTTGAGGATACACTGCACTCCAAGAGCCCGGATTATTTACTAATATCATTCCCATTATTGTTATTCCTCTGAAAACATCGAGAGAGACAAGTCGTTCAGAAATTTTCATTTTTTCTCCAAAAGAAGATTATTTTGATGAGTAAAAATAAACATATAAATAATAAATAATTTTTCTTAAATCATTAATAAAAGAAATTAATAGGTATTATTACCACTAAGACACGAAGGCACAAAGTTTCTTAGAGTCTTAGTGTCTTTGTGGCGTAAAATTTCTT
>JANWVQ010000031.1 GCA_025056745.1 Ignavibacterium sp. | reverse complement strand
ATAATGATAGCAGAAGATATAATATCAGTATCACCTTCATAACAATTACTCCTTTTAACCAAAAACATAACTATCTTTTAAATAGGAAAGTTTAATAGTTTTCCTGTGTGAAAAATTAAAAATTTTAGTTTAATTAAAAAGAACTAATTCGTTTTCTTTATCGTGATTAATGGTTTAATAACAGAATAGATTATGAGTTAAATATAAAGAGGCTCGATTTTACATTCTTATTTCAAATATCATAAGTAGAATAAGTTTTCTAAATCAAGTTTAAATGATTAATGATTCAGTTCAACATAAAATAAAATAATATATGCGTTCAGTATTAATACTTATAGTCTTGATTCAATTAAATAACCTTAACACAGCAATTGCTCAATCCTCAGAAAAATTTGATGAAATTGAAAAAATATTAGATCAAAAAATTTTAAACGATTCAACAGAAAAAAACTTAACAATGAAATCTGACCCTGGGCATTTGATTGGTATTACATTTTTGACGGGGTATATGATTCCGCATTCAAATGAAGTAAATAATGTCAGAGGGCTTAATCCAAGAGGAATTGAGCTTGCTTATTATTACCATATGAACTCAGATGAAGTTTGGCTTGACTGCGAATGTTATCCAAGATTAGGTACTTTTATTTCTTATTATCATCTTGACAGAACAGAACTATTAGGACACAGTTTTGCTGGTGGATTAAATTTCACTTATTTCTTTGGATTACCTAAAAGTTTTAATTTTCATCTAAAAGGGAAGGCAGGATTCGCATATCTGACGAAACCTTATGATAAAATCAATCATCCACGAAATTGGTCTTATGCTACAAACGTAAATTTTTTTCTTTCTGCTGGTGCAGGAATAACTTTCAATTTATTAAATCAAACAGAGATGCAAGTTGAAATTAGTATGAATCATCAATCAAATGCAGCTTATCTTGAACCCAATGGAGGTGTAAATTATTGGGGTTTATCAGCTGCATTAAATTATAAAATCAATCCTGTCATATATCCTGAAAGAAAAGTTGAAAATGATCCTTATCTAAATCAACCTAAAAAAACAAGATGGGATTTTTCTTTTTCTTATGGAATATCATCAAACAACTTTAATATTTTTGGTCCCCCTCCAGGGCAGGTTCCAATGTATGGTTTTACAATAAATAGAAGTATTCAAGTATTTCGAATTATGGCTTTGCTATTCGGTGCAGAATTGGAAAGAAACGGAAGAGCTATTGCTATTTACAGAAAACTTTATTCTAATGATAATGTTAATCCTTGGAGATTTTCATTGCTCGGTGGTATAGAATTTTTAATGGGTAGAACTCTCCTTTCAGTCCAGTTTGGAGGATACGTTTATATGCCTTTTAGAGATGTTGAAGATAGGACATATCAAAGATGGGGATTAGTTTATAATGTCTTTGATAATTTTTATGCAGGTATTAATTTTAAGTCGTATAGAAATTCTGCAGATCATTTTAGTTTGAGGATTACTTACTCAATAAGATAGGGAGTTTTTAATATGAAAAAGATATTAATGCTAATCTTATCAACTTCTGCATTATTATTTTCTCAAAATTTTAATTATATAAATGGAATAAAAACTGAATATGATAAATGTGGATTTAATCATCAAGAAAATGTTTTAATTGAATCTACAAATAGTTGGGGTTACAGTTATGATAGTCTTTTAGCAGACTTAAACAGATGGAGAATGAATCCTTTTATTAAAGTTGATTCGATCGGATTGAGCGTTCAAGGAAGACCATTATGGCAATTAACCATCACTGATAATCCTCATAGTTTTCAAAATAAAAGGACTGTATTTATTCACGCAAGAACACATCCTCAGGAAACTGAGAGTTTTTGGGTTACCAGAGAAATTATAAAAATAATTACTTCAGAAACTAATTTGGGAAGAACTGTCAGAAACAGATGTGTTTTTTACATTATACCAATGTTTAATCCAGATGGAGTTGTACTAAATCGACCTCGTAACAATGCAAATAATGTTGATTTAGAAAGTAATTGGTTCACTTTTCCTCATCAACCTGAAGTCGCTGCTCTAAAAGCAAGATTTTTACAACTTATGAACTCACAAAATCCAATCGAGGTAGAACTCAATATGCACTCTTCCTCGCTTTGCAAAAGATACTTTGTATATCACGATGCAGCAGGGACTTCTCCACAATTTGCAATTATGCAACAAAACTACATTAACGGTATAAGAAGTTATTTCCCCAACGGTATCGAACCTTGGAATTATTACGTAAGTTGGACAAACGGCACTCCTATGAGATATCCAGAGTGTTGGTTCTGGATAAATTACGGGCATAATGTTATGGCTCTGACTTATGAAGATATGTATCAATGTTCCGGAACAGGAAAATTCGATTCCACAGCTAATGCTTTGGTTCGAGGTGTTTTAGACTATATGAACATTCCTCTCGACTACGAAGAAGTTGAATTAGCTGATATGGACTTTAAACTATTTCAAAATTATCCAAATCCTTTTGGTTTTGCTACTCAATCAGGAAATTCTACTACAATTAAATTTTCAATCTCACCAAATTCATTAAATAACAACATATATACTTCACAAAAAGTCTCATTGAAGGTTTTTGATATTCTCGGAAGAGAGGTAGCCACTTTATTTGATGATGAAGTTTATCCAGGAATTTATGAAGTTAAATTTTCTACCTCTGAAATTGAAAACAAAAGTTTAGCAAGTAATTATATTTTAACAAGCGGTATATATTTCTATCAATTACAAATCGATAACCGTATCGAAACGAAAAAAATGATTTTATTGAAGTAAAAAAATCATTTCAACTTATTTAATTCTTCGGCTAATTTTATTGCTAATTCTGTTTCTGAGATATTCACCAATTTAAGTTTATTACTTTTCACAGCTATCAGTGGTTCATCTCCTTCTCCCTTTAAATACTTGAATAAAGAAAATGCTAATCTGTATCTGTCATTTGTGATCGGAATATAATCTTTAAATGACTCAACTAAATTATATACTTTTTTTTCTAGGGAATCTTGTGGAAACTCTTTTGTTTTAGGTGGAGGCAAAGTTGTCATAGTAATTCCTATAAAACTATTCTTATCATTTAGTCAAAAATAATAGTTTAGTAGATTTTACGTTAATAATTTTGTAAGAATAATATCTTTTAATTCTTAATGAAAATTGATTTTAAGAAAATAAAAAATATTCTCGTTATTAGATTAAGTTCTCTTGGTGATATCCTTTTGACTACTCCACTTTTAAGAGCAATCAAGACTCAATACCCAAATGTAAAGATAGATTTTTTAGCCAAACAAGAATATTCAGATTTAATGATAAATAATCCAAACATAGAAAACTTATTTTTACTAAATAAAGATGGAATTATTAATCCTGCTAAAAAAAATTCAAGCACAACTCTGGGACAATATGATTTAATAATTGATTTACAGAATAATATTAGATCAAGAAGAATAAGCTCTAAATTAAGAACACAAATTGTTAGGTTTAAAAAATATTCTATTAGAAAGTTACTTTTAGTTAGAACTAAAATAAATCTTATGAAAGACTTTCCTTCTATTCCAGAAAGATATGCAGAAACTATTGATATAAAATTGGACGACAAAGGAGTTGAAATAATATCGTACAAAGAAACCTCAAAAGAAATTAAAAACTTAAAGAAAATAATTGGTATTTGCCCAGGTTCGAAACATTTTACTAAAAGATATCCAATTGAATATCAAATAAATTTATGCAAACTTTTAGTAGAAAATAATTTCAATGTTGTATTGTTTGGTGGAAAATTAGATAAAGAAATTTGTCAAGAGATTTCTGAAAGAGTTCAACATATAATAAATCTTCAAAATGATGATGATATTTTACAAACCGTTGCAGATATGAAAATGTGTGATGTTATCGTCTGTAATGACTCGGGTTTAATGCACGTTGCAAGTTCTTTTAACAAGAAACTTATCGCTATATTTGGTTCAACTGTAAAAGAATTTGGATTTACTCCTTATAATTGTCCAAATGCTATAATAGTAGAGAATGAAAATCTTAATTGCAGACCATGTTCTCATATTGGAAGAGATTCGTGTCCTAAATTTCACTTTAGATGTATGAAAGACTTAAAACCTGAAATTATTTTTAACTTAATCAGGCAAACTAATGGATAAAATTTGCTTCTTGATCTACAATATCATTTTAATTCCCGGAATGTTTGTCTTTCTTAGAATAATTGGATTATTTAACAAAAAAATCCGAAAAGGAATTATTGGAAGAAAAAAAGTTTATGAAAATATTATTATTGATGCGGCGAAATTAGATAAGAGAAAAAAGTTGATCTGGTTTCATTCATCTTCAATGGGTGAATTTGAACAAGCTAAACCAATAATCGAAAAATTAAAGTCTGAACAGGATGTAAATATTTTAGTAACATTCTTCTCACCATCTGGATATGAAAATTCTAAAAAGTACCCTTTTGCTGATATAATTTCTTATATACCATTTGACACAAAATTTAATGCTGAAAGATTCATTTCAATTGTAAATCCTAATCTTGCAATAATAATGAGATATGATATATGGCCAAATATCATAAAAGCAATAAGTTCAAAGAATATTCCGATCCTTTTAGTAGATGCCACATTAAGACATAACTCACTTCGTAAATCTCTATTATTAAGGTCATTCCATCGCACACTTTTCAATTATTTTACAAGGATTCTAACCGTAAGTGAATCAGATGCAAAAGAATTTTTAAGTCTTCGAGTTGATGAAAAAAAGGTTAGGGCTGTTGGTGATACCAGATTTGATAGAGTATATCAAAAAAGTATTTCAGCGAAACAAAAGAACATCATCAAACCTGAGATTTTGAAAGATAAAAAAGTCTTTATTGCAGGAAGCACCTGGGAACAAGATGAAGAAGTCATCTTCCCCGCTTTTGAAAAGTTGACTAAGTACGAAAAAGATTTGATAATGATTGTAGTCCCTCACGAACCAAGTTTGATAACAATTGAAAAAATTGAGAATTATTTTGCTAAAAAGATCAAGACAATTCGATTTTCATACCTAAATGATTATCAAAACGAACAAATAATTATAGTTGATTCAATTGGAATTTTATTAACATTATATGCTTATGGAGATGTTGCGTTTGTTGGTGGTAGCTTTAAACAAAACGTTCATAATGTCTTAGAAGCTGCTGTCTATGGAATCCCCGTCATCTTTGGTCCTAAAATTCATAATTCTCAGGAAGCGAAGGCTCTTGCAAATTCCGGGGGTGGAATTATTATTAAGAATAAAAAAGATGCTTATAGAACTTTAAGAACTTTATTTCAAAATGATGAAATAAGAAAACAAAAAGGTCAAATAGCTTATGAATTTGTAAATAAAAATATCGGAGCAACTCAAAAAATCATCCAAGAGATTTATAATTATTTATAAAAATAAATTTACTATCCCTTCTTAAAATAAACATCAAAATCTTACTTAGAGATAATCATTAATTAACTAGCAAAACAAATTACTTGAAATAAGTAAAGACATAATAGTTCAAAAGATTTAACTACGATTTTATCTTCAATTTAATTTTTAGAAAATTTAACTTAACTTTGACTTTAGTAATTCAAGGTTGTTTAATGTTTGAAGAAAATAATAACAAGCAAGATTCAGATAATAACTTTCAATTTGAGAATTTAGAGCCAAGACAACAAAGTTTTTCACCAATATTTGCAGGATTCGTTGGTCTTGTTGGATGCTTTTTCCTTTATCAAATAGTTGGAAGTTTACTTGCAGTTTTAATTTTCGGTTTTGACCTTGAAAAAGCATCAATAAACAGTATTAGACTTATGACAATTGCAGGGCAACTACTTTTCATTTTACTACCTGCTTTGTTATTTGCTAAATATTTTTACATTGATATTAATAGAGTTATCAGCCTTAAACTTCCAAACATAAAAGAAATTCTTTTATTCACGTTTGGGCTTTTAATTTTATCACCTTTACTTCAAATCTACTTATACATTCAGAACTATTACATTGAGTTATTAGCTAAAAAAGTTAGTGTTATAAAAGTCCTCAAAGATTTGCTTGACCATATTAACAACTTAGTTGAAAAAACTTATGGAAATTTATTGCAGTCATCTAATGTTTTTGAATTTATTTTTATTGTATTTGTTGTTGCTGTAGTTCCAGCAATTTCAGAAGAGACAATGTTCAGAGGATTTGTCCAAAGAAGTTTTGAACAGAGATTATCACCATTTTTATCATCTTTTATAACTGCAATTTTTTTCAGTCTTTATCACTTTAATCCTTATGGTTTAATACCTTTAGCTATTTTAGGAATTTATTTTGGATTGTCTGCTTATTACTCGAAAAGTTTAATTGTTCCAATTATTCTTCATTTCTTAAACAATTTTTCAGCGATTGTTGTTTATCATATAATTGGAAGCGAAGATTTAATTAAGTCTGATGTTAAAGCGAACCCAGAGGATTTAACATCTTATCTTGTTTATTTTATATTTTTAATAAGTTTATTTGTTGCTTTGATTTTTACAATCAGAAAATATTACAATACAAAAAAATTATAAGGTGACGATATGCCTTATTGTCCAAATTGTAAATACGAATATGTTGAAGGTACACTAAATTGCCCAGATTGCGGAGAGAAATTAGTTGAATCTTTGCCAGAGGAAACACTTTTAAGCGAAGATGACTGGCAGGTTGTATATACTTCTTCATTTGATTATGAAGTTGAAATGCTAAAGGACAATTTAGAAAGTGCTGGAATTGCTGCTAACATCCTCTCTCAAAGAGATAGTAATTTCCCTGCTCCCGGAGATTTATCAATAATCAAATTACTTGTAAAAAAAGAGGATGTTGAATCTGCAATAAGTTTTATCGAAGAGTTCAAAAAAAATCTTCTATCAGATAATGATGAGGAGAACAATATTGAGTAATACCACTGTCAGAATTTTAGTTTCTGTTTTTGCTATACCAATAATTCTTATTTTAACTTACTTAGGAGGATGGTTCTTTTTCTCATTTGTCCTTTTGATCAGCTTATTATCATTTTATGAGTTAAATGAACTTTCTCGGGCAAAAGGTTCTAATGTAAATCTAATTTGGGGAACTTTTGGAATTTCATTTTTTTTAACTTACTCTTTTTTAAGTCAAGATAATTATGTTCCTTTTTTAACTATTTCTGTTTGGTTTTTAATTTTATTGTTAATTGAATTATTTAGAAACAAGGGCTCTGCATTGTTAAACATTGGACTTACAACATTTGGATTTTTATTTTTTTCAATTAGCGGAACTTATTTGCTCAAATTGAGGGAGTTTTTTTATTCATCCAATAACTTTGATTACGTTGAAGGAGCATATTTAGTAATTTCAATTTTGATAACTATCTGGTTATGTGATACTGCAGCTTTCTTCGGTGGGACAAAATTAGGAAAACACAAATTATTTCCCAGAGTTAGTCCAAATAAAAGCTGGGAAGGCGCAATTATTGGTTTTGTTTTCTCAGTTCTGAGTATGATACTATTAAAAAACTATTTGTTAAACTCTTTAAGTCTTCAAAATGCAATTTATATTGGAGTAATTATTGGAATTCTTGGTCAACTTGGTGACTTAATAGAATCTCTATTAAAAAGAGATGCCGGACTTAAAGATTCCTCAAACTTGATACCCGGACACGGAGGAGTTTTTGACAGATTTGATTCATTGTTTTATTCAGCTCCTTTTATTTACTTTTTCATAAATAGTGTTCCCTTATGAGAAAAAGAGAAAAAATTTCAGTTATTACATTAGGTTGCTCAAAAAATACTGTTGACTCTGAGAGATTGCTTCGTCAGATTCAGCTTAACAGAATGCCTATAACATCTGATCCTAATGAAGCAGACACTGTAATAATAAATACTTGTGGTTTTATTGAAGCTGCTAAAGAAGAATCAATAAACACAATTTTGCAAGCAGTAGAGCTCAAAAATAAAGGCAAGTTAAAAAAACTTATTGTAGCTGGATGTTTATCAGAGCGATATAAAGAAACTTTAGAAAAAGAAATTCCTGAAGTTGACGTATTTTTTGGAACAGAGAAGTATCAGGAAATTATAGATGAGCTTGGCGGGAAATTTAAATATGAGTTGCTCGGCGAAAGGTTATTAACAACCCCTTCTCATCTTGCATATTTGAAAATATCTGAGGGATGTGATCATCCTTGTTCATTTTGTGCTATTCCACTTATGAGAGGGAAACATAAATCCATACCAATGGAACAGCTCATTAATGAAGCAAAACTTCTTGCTGACAAAGGTGTTAAAGAATTAATTATTATTGCTCAGGATACTACTGATTATGGGAAAGACATTTACCAAAAGAAAAACTTAGCAGAACTACTGAATAAACTAAGCAAGATTGATGGCATTGAATGGATTCGTTTGATGTATGCTTATCCTTCTCATTTCCCTGACGATGTAATAGATGAAATCGCAACTAATCCCAAAATTCTTAACTATGTTGACATACCTTTGCAACATATTTCTGATAGCGTTCTCAAATCGATGAGAAGAGGAGTTACATCAAAGCAAACTTACAAACTTTTGGAAAAGCTAAAATCTAAAATCCCTGATATCACACTTCGAACTACTTTTATAGTTGGTTATCCAAATGAAACTGAAAAAGATTTTCAGATGCTTATTGATTTTATCAAAGAAATAGAATTTGATCGAATTGGGACATTCACTTTTTCAGTTGAAGAAAATACAACTAGTTATATATTAGGCGACCCGATAAGTCAAAAAGAGAAAGAGCGAAGGAGAAGAGTTTTAATGGAAATTCAAAGTGAAATTTCTTATGAAAAAAATAGAACCTTTGTTGGAAAAACTTTGAAGGTTTTAGTTGAGTCTAAAGAATCAGATTATTACGTTGGGCGCTCATATCGTGATGCTCCAGAAGTTGATGGTGAAGTTCTATTTACTTCAAATAAGAAAATAAAATTTGGAAATTTTTATGATGTCAAAATTTTTGATTGCGATGAATACGACTTGTATGGAGAGTTAATTATTTAGGGAGAATAAAATGAAAATAATTATATCAAACCTTCTTTTTCTATTAATATCTTTTAATCTGAATTGTTTGTTTGCTCAATCGATGAACTATGATAAACAATTCAGGTCATCTTCTGATGCTTTCTTTTATCAGGATTTTATAACAACGAAATCTGAAAAACCAGGATTTTCCAAAGTTGATGTTTATATTCTTGTCCCTTTTAAAAATCTTCAATTTATAAAAACTGGACAGGGTTTTACATCAAAATATTCTGTTGTTATCTCAATCTACGATGAAAAAAAAGAAAATCTGATTGTCGAAAAAACCTGGAATGAAACATTAAATGTTTTAGATTTTTCACAGACAACATCCAAATTAAATTTCAATGTGGGATTTCGCTCTTTTGAATTAAAACCAGGAAATTATTTATTTAGAACCGGGGTTATCGACAACGACTCAAAAAAGGAAATCAAATCTGAGAATACCTTTAGAGTAAGAGAATTAAATCCAACATTAGATGTCAGCGATATTCTTTTCGTAACAAAATCCGACTTACCTGACAGTAAAATTTTACCAAATGTTTCGAGGAATATAACACTTACTAATTATGGACTTCAATTTTATTATGATATTTTTTCAGGTGATAGCTCGAAGAACATTTGCACTGTAGAGTATGAGATAATTGACAAAGAATCAAAAGTTCTTTTCAAAAAAAGTCAGGTTAAAGACATTAAGTTTGGAAAGAATCAAATACTCGAACACATACCAGATCTTAAATTAAATCTTGGAACATTTGTTTTGAGAGTCACAATTAAAGATGAAAATCTAAGAACCATCAACGTTCTCAACAAACCGTTTTTCTCAAGATGGGCTGGTCTTCCTTCATCAGTTCTGGATTTAGATAAAGCAATCGAACAGATGATTTACATTGCATCTCCGCAGGAATTAAGCAAAATCAAAGACGCAACTACAAATGAGGACAAACTCAAAAACTTTTTAGAATTCTGGAAACGCAAAGATCCTTCTCCAAATAATGAAGAAAATGAAGTTTTTGATGAATATTTCAGAAGAGTTAATTATGCAAATGAAAACTTTTCAAATTACAACGAAGGTTGGAAAACTGATCGCGGTATGGTTTATATAATTCTTGGAAGCCCAAATAATATTGATAGACATCCTTTCGAATATGATTCTAAACCTTATGAGATTTGGGAATATTATGAAATAAATCGAAGCTTCATCTTTGTTGATCAAACTGGTTTTGGAGATTATAAATTAATCACGCCATTATCAGGTGACCTTTTTAGATACAGATATTGATATATTATGGTTTTAATAATAACCCTCAATCCTCTTCTTGAAAGAAGATTTTACTATAACCAAGTTACCTTAAATAATGTTAATAGATCAGGTAAAGTAAAATATCAGGCTGGTGGCAAAGGTATTAATGTTGCACGCCAGCTAAAAAGGTTAGGAATAGATTCTCATAACTTAATTTTTAGTGGAGGATCAAACGGTAAGACGCTTCGCGATCTGTTAAGAAAAGAAAACTTAAACTTTACTTCTGTCCATATAGAAGATCAAACCAGAGAAGCTGCAGTAATTATTTCAAATAATGATAAAAAAATATTTTCTTTTTTTTCAAATAATCCAATTATCTCGAAAGATGAAATTCAATCACTGAAAAATTTAATTTCTAAAGTGATTGTAAATTGTGAAATAATGGTTATCTCAGGTAGTTCACCAACAGAGGAATCATCTGAGTTAGTTGAATTTGCAATTTCTTTGGCAAATAAATTAGACAAAGTTTCTATTTGTGATTATTATGGAAAGAACTTAAATGAAGTATTTAATCTTGCCCCAACTGTAGTTCATAATAATTATGAAGAATTAGAAAGATATTTAAATCTTACTTTGAACAACGAAGAAGCAATTTTAGATTTATTACAACTTTTATATAGCAAAGGGATAAAAAGAGCTTATCTTACAAACGGAGAAAAAGAATTCTATGCACAAAATTTTGATTATGTCTACAAAATTTATCCACCATCAGTTGATTCTTTTGATTCAACCGGATGTGGAGATGCTTTTGTTGCTGGTTTGATTTATGGATGGAAAGTAGGTGATGTTTTTGAACATTCACTTAAATTTTCAACAGCGCTTGCATCAGCTAATTCTACTACATCAGAAGTTTGTAATATTGAACTCAATCAATTTGAGCAATTGATAGATCAAGTCCGAGTTGAACAGATCGGTAAAAAAATTAAACTGATTGATGATAGTCCGACCTCTTATTAAAATAATTATTACTTTATTTCTTACTTCCACTATAATTTTAGCTCAAAAACAATTTATCAAATCATTAGAAGTTCAGGGCAACAAAGTTTTTTCACAAAGTGATTACTTAGATTGGAGTGGATTAAAATTAAATCAATCTTCTTTCAATGGAATGTTAGATTCTGTATCAAATAGGATTTTAAGATTTCTATCACTTAATGGATATTTTTTTGCTAAGATTGATTCTATATATATAATCGAAATTGATTCTTCAAACATTAAAATTATTATCAGTATTAATGAAGATTTTCCAACTATAATTTCATCTATAGAATTCTTAAATGCAGACAGTACTGATAAAATTTTTTATGAAGAAAGATTTAATTCAATAATTGGAAGTTTACTTGATAAAAATAGTTTTGAAAATGTTATAGAGAGTTTGATAAAATATTATGAAGACAATGGACATCCTTTTGCTAAAGTCATAGTAAGATCTATTCAATTTAGTTCAGATTCAATTCATTCAGAGAGAAAAGCAGACATAAAACTTTTAATTGAAAAAGGAGCACTTTGTAGAATTGATTTAATTGAAATTCGAGGTAATGAAACTACTAAAGATTACGTTATTACGCGGGAGCTTCGATTAAAAAAAGGAGATTTGTATTCTCAAAAGAAAATTAATGATTTGCCCAATAGATTGAATCGATTAAGATTCTTCGAGCCTGTTAAAAATCCATCATTTTATATTAATCAAAAAAATGAAGGCGTTTTAGTAATTGAAGTTTTAGAAAAACAAACAAATAATTTTGATGGAATTATCGGATACATTCCTCCAGCAAAAAATGAAAGTAAAGGTTATGTTACAGGCTTAGCAAACATATCGTTAAGAAATTTATTTGGAACTGGCAGATCTGTTGCACTTAGATGGAATAAATTTGGAAGAAACTCACAAGAGCTTGAATTAAAATATTTGGAACCTTGGTTACTTAATCTACCTTTTAATATATCATTTAATTTTTACCAAAGAATTCAGGACACAACTTATGTTCAAAGAAAGATTGAAAGTAATTTTGAATATTTAGCTTCTGAAAATATTTCTGCATCTTTGATTGTTGGCTCTGAAGTAGTTATTCCAACTGAAAGAGTAATACCAGTCTTTACAGTTTTTAATTCATCATTAATCACTACTGGATTTAGTATAAAATACGACACCCGCGATGATCCATATTCTCCAACAAAAGGAGTTTCATTTACTAATACATATCTTTATAGCAAAAAGAATATATCTGGTCCTGAAAGATTTCTCACATCTCAAGTTGTTCGTAATTTGAATTTACAAAGAATCATTTCAGACTTAGAATTTTTTACCTCCATATTTAACAGACAAGTTCTGGCAGTATCATTTCATCTTCGTGAGTTAAAAGGTAAATCTTTTGAAAGTACAGATCTCTTTAAACTTGGTGGAACAAATTCATTAAGAGGATACAGAGAGGAACAGTTTATAGGTAATAGAATTTTTTGGTCTAATTTAGAATATAGATTTTTACTAACAGCAAGAACTTTTGTTTTTAGTTTTTTTGATATTGGTTATTATTTGAGACTAGCAGATTCATCAAAAAACATTATGAAGATGGAATCTCTTCTATACGGATATGGAGTAGGAATTAATCTTGAAACAGCAATTGGAGTACTTGCTGTTAGTTTTGCATTAGGAAAAGAAGATTCCTTCTCAGAGGGTAAAATTCATTTTGGTATTGTTAATGAATTTTAAGTATTTGTCAAATAGACCAAATAGACCACATATCCAATTAACAGAAAAATTCCTTCCATTCTGCTTATGATTTTATTGAATAAACTCATAGGCAAAACAACAACACTAAAAAATATCATAACAAGTAAATCAACGATATTAACTTCATTTAAATTCATTGATGTAATCAACGCTGCTATTCCAATGATTGCAAGAATGTTGAATATATTTGATCCAACAATATTTCCTAATAAAATATCAGATTCTTTCCTTATTGAGGCAACTATTGAAGTAACCAATTCAGGTAGGCTTGTCCCAACCGCAACAATTGTGAGTCCAATTATAAATTCACTAACTCCTAAGATTCTTGCAAGTTTCACAGAACCATTAATAAACAGATCAGAACCATAAATTAATCCCAATAGTCCAAGAATTACAAAAACAATTGAAATAATAGTTGAGTACTTATTTTTTACAGGATCACCCAATTCATCAGGGTGACTTTTCTTTGATATATGCAAAGAAACTACAACATAAAGAGCTAATAATAAAATAAATGATAGTCCTGCTACAAAAGCAATATGTTTAAAGAATACAAGCAATGAAAAGATAATACTGACAAAAATCATAAATGGAATTTCTCTGTAAATTGCACTAGCTTGCACAGAAACAGGTCTAATAACAGCAGAAAGACCAAGTATAAGAGCAATATTGGCAATATTAGAACCAACAACGTTTCCAATTGATATTGCACTATTGCCCTTTATAGCAGCTTGAATGCTAACTACTAATTCAGGACTACTTGTTCCGAATGCAACAACAGTTAGTCCTACAACAAGCGGAGTTAAACCTAAACTTAAAGCTAATGAAGATGAACCTCTAACGAGAAGTTCCCCACCAATGAATAATAATCCTAAACCAGCAATAATAAGAATTACAATTTCCAAGATATCTCCTTGATTAATTTACAGTTTCAATTTTATAAACCTTGTCATTTCTCCTGACTAATGAATCAACAATTAAAGTTATTTCATCACCTTTTTTTGCAAGAACTCCATCTTTATCATTAACCTTAAATGAAAAGATTTTATGTCTCAATAAACCAGTTGTTTCGCCTATGAAAATTATATCATCATTCAACTTTAAACTTCCTGATTCAACTAAAATATGAACTACATTATTTTTTTTATAAAAGTTCAGAACTTTACCAATATATTTTTTTCTCGTTGTCGCCAAACTTCCTTCAACCGATGAATAATCTTCAGACGATGGAGTTCCAAAATAAAAACCAGATGAAAATCCTTTATTGTAAACTGTTTTTAGTTCATCCAATAGTATTGATTTAACTTCTTTGGTCAATTTTTTTTCGAAGTATAAATCAATCGCTTTTCTATATACGGATACTGTAGTTGCTACATATTCAGGCGATCTTTTCCGTCCCTCAATCTTTAATGAATCAACTCCTGTTTGGATTATTTTGTCGATGAATTCAATTGTACATAAATCCTTTGGTGACATAACATAATCTTCTCCAATTAAAAGAGATTTCCCAATTGATGGATCATAAATTTCATATTCTCTTCGACAAGGTTGAAGGCACTCTCCTCTGTTTGCACTTTTATTAAACAAATGATGGCTCATAAAACATCGGCCACTTATTGCCACACACATTGCACCGTGAATGAAAACCTCTAATTCTAAATCTGTTTTCTTTCTAATTTTTTTTATATCTGAGAGAGTACATTCTCTTGCTAATACTATTCGCGTTGCTCCAATCTTTTTGTAAAAATCAATTGCATACGAATTCGAAACAGATGCCTGTGTTGAAATGCAAAATGGTATTTCGTATTCTTTACAAATTTCAACAACTGATAAATCCCAGCAAATAATTCTACTAATACCAGACTCTTTTGCTATTTTAATGATTTTTTCAACTTGTTTTAATTCAGACTCGTAAACGATGCTATTAAGTGTTAAATAAGACAGAACATTGTTTGAGTGACAGAACTCCGAAATTTTTGGTAGATCTCTAACAGAAAAATTTTTAGCACTCGCTCTCATATTTAATTTATCTACGCCAAAATAAACTGCATTAGCACCGTATTGAATTGCAGTACGAAGCATTGTCCAATCACCAGCAGGAGCCATCAACTCAGGGACTTTAATTCTTGACTTTTTATCTTTATTAATATTATCAGAAATCATTTTTTACAATTAATGTCCAATTAAAATTCATATAATAACTCTATAATCAATAAAACAATTAACGATGAGATTTACTTAACTTTTCTCTTCCCAAACTTTAGCAATTTCTACTATTAGTTTAACTGCCTCATACATATCTTGAACAGCAATCCATTCAAGTTGAGAATGAAAACTATGTTCACCAGCGAAAATATTTGGAGTTGGTAATCCCATAAAACTTAATCTTGAACCATCTGTTCCACCACGAATTGGATGCATAATTGGTTTAATTCCCAATCGATTCATAGCTTCAATGGCATACTCTGTTACTTGTGGATGCTTGTCCAAAACTTCCCTCATATTTCTATATTGCTCGATTACTTGAAATTCAAATTTAGAACCGGGATATTTTTCTACTGCTTTCTCTGCGAGATTTTTTAACATCTCTTCATATTCTTTCAATTTAGGGGTTTCAAAATCTCTTACTATAAATTTCAATGTTGTTGCTTCCTCATTTCCAAGGATGCTAGTACAGTGCACGAAACCATTTCTTCCTTCCGTTGTCTCAGGAGAGAGAGAGTCTTTTGGTAGAGAATCTATGAAAGTTGCAGCAATTTTTATTGAATTAATCATAATTCCTTTTGCATAACCGGGATGAATATTTTTACCAATGAATTTTATTACGACTGCATCGGCTGAAAAAGTTTCAACTTCTATTTCACCACGTGATGAACCATCAACAGTATAAGCATATTTTGCTCCTAATTTTTTAAGGTCAATTTTTTCTGTCCCTCTACCGACTTCTTCATCAGGAGTAAAACAGACTTTAATATCTCCGTGTTTGATTTCAGGATGAGTAATTAAATAATTTATTGCGTCCATTATTTCAGCGACACCTGCTTTATTGTCAGCACCTAATAAAGTCGTTCCATCTGTTGTTATAATATCATATCCTATCATATTCTTAAGATCTGGGTTTTCATCAACTTTAATAACAAATCCACCGTTTTCAAGTTGTATATCACCACCTTGATAATTTTTTCTAATAATTGGATTAACGTTTGCTCCAGTTACTGCAGGAGATGTGTCAATATGTGCAATGAAAGCAATTGGTGGGACATTCTTTTCTGTATTTGATGGTAGGGTTGCCATTACATAACCCCATTCATCCATAGTTGCATCCTGCAAGCCCATCTGACGGAGTTCTTCTGCTAAATCAGCAGCCAAAACTTTTTGCTTATCTGTACTTGGAAAAGTTATCGAATCTTCATCTGATTGAGTATCATACTTAACATATCTCAGAAATCTTTCAACACAAGTGAAATTATAATTTGAGTCAAACATACGACCTCCTGATTTGATAATTTTTTTTAAGTAAAGTTAATTCTAAAATTTTTAATGAACTTTTGTTTATCATAGAATTTATTTTGTAAATGCACTTACTAAACATCTAAAGACCAAGTTTTAATAATAATATCCAATTGAAAAATAAAACAACAAATCACCCCACATTAGTTGATTTTTAGGAATAGTATTTTTAATAATAAAACTTCTTCCAATAGAAAATTCAGCCGGTCCGATTGGAGTATCCAAAGAAATTGAAGCACCGATACCGTGTTTCAAGTCTTTGAATCGTATTTGCTCTTGATTTTCCCAAACATTTCCTAAATCATATCTAGCAGATAAATAAGTTGGGAAAAAAATCTTAAAAGGTACTTTCAAACGATATGACAATGAAGTAAGAAATATTTGTCTTCCTCTTGACTCAAAATCTCTCAACCCGAAGAAAGAATCTTGTCCACCAATAGAAAAATGTTGAGAAAGAGGAAGAGTTTTGTCAGCGAATCCCCATTTGAATTTTGTTGATATTACGTTGTCATTAAATATTTTCAAATAGTTTTTGTAATCAAAAGAAAATACAGTATAACCAAAATCGCTTATTAAAAATGATTGCGCAGTTTCATAGTAGCCGTTGAAGTAAATCCCCTTTTCAGGAAACGGGAATTTATCTTGAGTATCAACAGTTGAACTAATCTTTAACGAAAAGAACTTTGTGTTATAAGGAAGCACATTGTTATTAATAAGATTTTTTATTTGATCAATTTTATACTTACCCTCAAAAATCAAATTCCCAAATCTCTCAACCTGAGTCCCAACTGAGATTGACGCTCCATATTCAATTTGTCGATATTCACCATTCACATTTCTTGAAAAGCGAGTATCATTAATTTGTTTAGTTTCAAATGTGTAGATATCTCTAAATGAATGAAAGATACTTAATTTGTAAGTAAGATAAGTATTAAAAATTCTGTTTGATTTATTCTCAAGTAATAAAGATCTGTTTCGTGAACCAGTAAAGAAAGTCAATCCTACTTCACTTCCAGTCCCAAATAGATTCTCTTCTCTAATATCAATTCCTAACTGAAATTTATAATCGTTATCTGTTCTATTGAAAATTCTGATAAGTCCAGTAGGTCTTTCGGTAACGTAAACATTTAACACATTCCTTCCTGAAATTTCTTCTACAGTAATTTCAACAAATTCAAAAAGTCCTGTGCTTCTAAGATTTCTAAGTCCTTTATCTATATCAACTATTTTGAAGAAATCACCCACATCGAAAGGTAACTCTCTTAAAATAACATTAGTTTCAGTTTTATTATTTCCCCAAACTTTAATTTCAGAAATGATTCCTTCATCTATAAAAACTATTAATCTGTTATTATCCTCATCATATTTAATTTCTTGAACTTTAGCTAAGGATAGTCCTTCTTGTCTATAAATTGAAATAAGTTTTGTTAATGCCTCTGATAATTTGATATTATTGAGAGGCTGTTTATTTACATCTTTGAATATTTCATTGATAGTTTCAGTTGGAATTTTTGATATCCCGATTAACATTAAATTTTTTACGATCGGATTTTTTTCTTTAATCAAACTTAAAATAGTTTTTTCAGGAGAGACTGAAGCTTTTAGAGAGAGGTTTTTGTAATATCCAGTTAAGAAAAGTTTCTCTAAGCAAATCTGAATATCAGTATTTGAAACAAAATCTTCTTGGAGTAATTCATTTCTAAAAAATTCAACCTCTGTGGAATCAAAGCTTTCATCATACGTTATGTTACTAAAGTAAATTTTCTCTTTAGATATTTTACTTTCATAGATACTATGAATTTTATTTTTAATCTTTTTTGCTATTTTAGTTGAAAAAGCATAGCCGAGATAAATTAAACTATCAATCTTTTCGAAATTTGTAGCACTAAAATTTTTTAGATCTGGAGTTATAACAAAATCTGCAAGATCAATTTGTTTTTTGTTTAACTTTCTAATTGGAATACTAACAATCTGGTCTGCAACAATCCAGGGATATTCAAGGTCAGATTCTTTCCAAAGCGGACTTGTAACATCCACTGCAATTACAATATCAGCATTTTCCTTTAATGCAGATTCCACAGGTACATTAGCTACTAATCCACCATCAACAAGAATCAAAGAATCATATTTAACAGGAGCTAAGAAAAAAGTTACAGATGAACTTGCGCGAAGAGCTTTACTAAGTGAACCTTTTTTAATTTCAACCATTTCCCCTGTTACTAAATTAGTACATACTGCTCTGAATTTAACTTTTAATTTATCGAAATCTTCATCTGAGTGAATTGGTGCTTCAAAAGTTAGAATGTTTAAGTAATTTGATAATTTTTGTCCATCATTAAAAGATGTGGGAATTATTGGTGTAAGTCCTTCTAATCTTAAAGTAAGAAGAGATCTATCTTGAGCAATTTTTTGATCTATAAATAGATCTTTTCTCGTATCTCTGTTATTGAAAGTTAGCAATTCGTTCCAGTTTGTGTTGATAGCAATCTTTTCAAGCTGTTCTACTGAATAACCAGCTGAGTATAATCCTCCAATGATTCCTCCCATACTTGTTCCTACGATTATATCTGGTTCAATTCCATTTTCAACTAAAGCTTTTAGTACACCAATTTGAGAGATGCCTCTTGCACCGCCACCACTTAAAGCAAGAGAGATTGTTGGCTTATTAACTGGAAAGTTTGCAATCAAATTATGTGGAAGGAATTTTTCCTTTGTTTCAAACTTAAATATATACTCCGTTTGAGATTTGATATTGAATTTTAATGCTAATAGAAGAATTATTATATACTTAATAAAATTTTTCATCAAAGTTCTTCAACAGAGAACTATTTCTTTTTTTTCTGTTGTTGTTTTGCCTGTTGCTCGGCAGCTTCTAACATACGAGCCATAAATCCTTTTTTATTTGGATTAGCAACAGGAACGAGCACAACTTCATCTGCATTTCTATTTATATACCATTGTTGAATTATTGAAAATAAATTGAACATAAAGTAATAAAGATTCAAGCCAGAAGGGAATGACATAAACAGTATAGTTAAAAATATTGGCATTATATAAACAAGAGCCTTTTGAGTCGGATCTTTGACTGTCATTTTTTGTTGAATAAAAGTTGTAATACCCATCAAAAGTGCAAGACCACTGACCTGTTGAACTCCAAACAAAGGTATCTTAAACCCAAGATCATAGATTACATCTGGATTTGATAAATCTTTAATCCACCAGACAAAAGGTTGTAATCTGAGATCAATAGCAGATTGAAACATTCCCCAAAGAGCAATGAAAATTGGCATTTGCAATAGAATTGGTAAACAGCCTCCTGCAGGGTTAATCCCATAGGTAGAGTAAAGTTTCATTGTCTCTTTATTAAGTTTTTGGGGATCATCTTTAAATTTCTCTTTCAACTCAGCAATTTTTGGTTGCAAAGCCTGAATTTTTTTCATTGATTGATAACTTGATTTTGTAAGCGGGTAAACCAGAATTTTTATAATCAATGAAAAGATGATAATCACAATTCCATAATTAGGAATAAATGAATGTAAAAATTGAAATAATGGTAATAGGACATATTCTGCAATTGGTCTAACAACAAAAGTTAATCCAAAAAAGCTACCAAAGTTTACAAGTTCAACTAAATTTCTACCGAGACCTTCCAAAACATCGTAATCAACAGGTCCAATAAATATTGAGAATGATTTTCTTTCATTAATTTGATTTTCAAATGGAACTGTTAATCTTAAATCATATCTTTCTACTAATCCATCAAAACCAACTTTGTTTCTAATCCCTTCAATGTATGCAGATTCAATTTTATCTGGATTAGATGGAATAATCACAGAAGCAAAATATTTGTTTCTTACAGCTATCCAATCTATTCGACCGCCAAAATTTTTGGAAATTTTCTCTCCAACAGAGGAAGCATCAACAATAACATTTTCGCCACCTGAAAAAACACTTGCATCTGAGTAGTTAGCTTCGTCAACTGAATTATGCTCAACAAAACGAATTCCATTTTCCCAAGTTATATCAAACAAATTATTGCTGATGTGGTTTTGAAAATTAATAAACTCTATATCTGATTTTATTTCATAACTGTTTGAATAAAATGTATAACTTTTTTGAATGCTACGATTGTTTTCGAAATTTGACTTAAAGGTAATTGTTATTGAATCATTTTCCTTTAAACTGTAATAAGTTGAACCATTATAATCAAATTTAATTTCTGAGGTGTTTATTCCTATTCCATCTTGAGTTACTAATACTAATCCGTAAGAATTACCTTTACTGTAATTAATTAACTGAACAAAATTTTCGATTTTATTTTCTTTAGAGTCGGCTGAATACCAATTCCTAAATTTTTTCAAGAATACTTTTTTGAAATTGGCTCCAAGCGAGGTTAATTCATATCTCGCAAGTTTAGTTTCAATTACAATTGTTTTAACTGGAATAGTATCTGATTTAGAAACAAAAGCTTCATTATTTTTTTTGATGGGTGAACTTAACTGTTTAGAGCTTTTAATTTGTTCTTTATTCTCAACTTGAAGCGTATCATTTTGTTTATTTTGATTTTGAACTTGTTGGGGAGGATTTGGTGCTGTAATGTAAAGCCAAATCATTAAGATTATACCAATTAAAATAAAAGCTAAAGTTGTTTGCCTATCCATTTTTTACCCAAAAACTCAATTGAAAAGTGAATTTATTTTTTTATGAATTAACTCCAGAAGTGAAATAACTTCCAATTCAATAAAATCGTATTTCACTTTTGGACAGTTTATTTGATTTAGACTTAAAGAAGAGAATAAAACATAGATATTTAAATTTTTCTGTTTAGCAAGATCCAAAAGCTGTAGTTTATTTAATCTGTAAGCATTTCGAATCAATCTTTTAAGTCTATTCCTCCACACAGCTTTACCAGCCTTTTTCGAAATTCCTATAGCGATTTTTGCGCAAGGTTCTTGAGATTTTTCAGCCAGATAAATTGCTTTAATAGATTTATTTTTTGAGAGAACAATCTTTCCTGACTTATAAAGTTTATCAAAAATTTTTTTCTCTTTAATTCTCTCATTTTTTGAAAGAGAGAACTTTTTCACAGCAATATTATTTTTCGTCGCTTACAGTTAATTTTTTTCTACCTTTAGCTCTTCTTCTTGCCAGAACAGCTCTACCATCTTTGGTTTTCATTCTTTCTCTAAATCCGTGTTTATTTTTTCTTTTTCTGTTACTTGGCTGAAATGTTCTTTTCATATTTTCTCCAAAATTTAATTTATAAAGTGAGCAAAAATAGACATTCAGAAGCTATTTAACAAGGAAAGAAAAAGCCATAAATCTGGTTTGCTTTGATATTATTTTTTCTAAAAAAACTCTTTAAGTAGCATTTTTGAAATTTATTTAATTATAGTTGATTAGTAATCTTTATATTTCAGAGACAATTTTATTTTTTCTGAAACAACAATAAATGAAATATGAAAGGAATAATTTTAGCTGGAGGTTCAGGCTCTCGTTTATATCCAATAACTAAAGTTTATAGTAAACAGCTTACTGTTATATATGATAAACCTTTAATTTACTACCCTTTATCAATTTTAATGCTTGGTGGTATAAGAAAAATTTTAATTATTTCAAACAAGGAAACAATACCACTTTACAAAAAACTTTTTGGCGATGGAAAGCTTCTTGGTCTGGAAATATCTTATAAAGTTCAGCCTGCACCTAATGGAATTGCGGAGGCGTTTATACTCGGCGAGAAATTTATCGGAAAAGATAGTGTAACTTTAATTTTAGGTGATAATATTTTTTATGGTGATCTAAGCTTTTTTTATAAAGCCTTGGAACAAGAAAAAGGTGCTACAATTTTTGGCTATCAAGTTAACGACCCACAGAGGTATGGAATTATTGAATTTGATGAGAACGGTAAAGCAATTTCAATTGAAGAAAAGCCCAAGAATCCTAAGTCTCACTACGCTGTTCCTGGTCTTTATATTTACGATAACAGAGTAATAGAAATATCAAAAAATCTCAAACCTTCAGCCAGAGGTGAATTAGAAATAACAGATGTAAATAAAAAATATCTTGAATTAGGAGAATTAAAAGTAGAAAAAATTGGAAGAGGTATAGCTTGGTTGGATACCGGAACTCCTGAGGCTTTGTTGCAAGCTTCAAATTTCTTTGGTGTCATCGAAGACAGACAAGGGCTTAAAGTTGCTTGTATAGAGGAAATTGCTTTTAATAAAGGTTTTATATCTAAAAAACAATTCGAAAAACTTATTGGAACAATCCCAAATTCAATGTATAAAGATTATTTATTGAAAATATTAAAAGAAGCTTAGATGGAATTTATAAAAACACCCATAGATGGTTTAATAATTATTAAACCCAAAGTTTTTTCTGATAGTCGAGGTTACTTTCTCGAATCTTTTAGAGAAAATATTTTTAGAATAAATGGATTAGATTACAAGTTTGTTCAGTCAAACATCTCAAAATCAAAAAGGGGAACAATTAGAGGATTACATTATCAAATTGGTGAAATGGCTCAAGGGAAATTGTGTCAAGTAATTTACGGAGAAGTTTTAGATGTTGCTTTAGACATAAGATTTGGCTCACCAACTTTTGGGCAGTATTTTACTCAAATTCTTTCAGAGGAAAATCACACTCAAATATGGATTCCCCCTGGTTTTGCTCATGGGTTTTCTGTCTTATCTGATGAAGCGATTTTTTATTACAATTGCACTCAATACTACAGTAAAGAACACGAAAGATCAATCCGTTACGACGACCCACAATTGAAAATAGATTGGAAAGTAGAAAATCCAATTGTTTCAGAAAAAGATTCTAATGGAAAACTATTTAGTCAGATAGAAAAAGATTTTATTTATTAATCAATTTAAAGAATATTATGAAAGTTCCACTATTAGATTTAAAGCCTCAATACAAATCAATTAAAAAAGAATTAGATGAAGCAATATTAAGAGTATCTGAATCCCAACAATTCATTCTTGGTAATGAAGTTTCAAAGATGGAAGAGGAATTTGAGAACTATTTAAATTGTAAACACGCTTATGGAGTATCTTCAGGAACAGATGCATTACTTTTAGCTCTAATGGCTATTGATATTAAGCCAGAAGATGAGGTTATCGTCCCCACATATTCTTTTTTCGCAACAGCAGGAGTTGTTGCACGATTATTTGCAAAACCGATTTTTGTTGACAATGATCCAATTACATTCAATATTGATCCTCAAGATGTAAAGAAAAAAATTACTTCCAAAACTAAAGCTATTATACCTGTTCATTTGTTTGGGCAAAGCGCTGAGATGAACGAAATAATGAAATTAGCTGAAGAATATAATTTGATCGTAATCGAAGATGCCGCACAAGCAATCGGCACTCAATACAAAGACGGTCGTTTCGTTGGAACAATTGGGCATATTGGTTGCTTTTCATTTTTCCCAAGTAAAAATCTTGGGTGTTTTGGTGATGGTGGATTAATTACTACAAATGATGATAAACTTGCTGAAATAATTCGCATTAAAAGAGTTCACGGTGGCGAGCCAAAATATTACCACAAAGTGATCGGTGGTAATTTCAGACTTGATGCTTTGCAAGCTGCAGTATTAAGAGTAAAATTGCCTTATCTTCAATCTTGGACTGATAAAAGAAAATATAACGCTAACTTATATAATAAACTTTTCATTGAAGCTGGATTGGCCGAAGAACCGGGAAGAATAAAATTTGACGCAAATAATAAAGTTCTCCTACCAAAGGCTATTTACGAAAACATTCAAGATCTGAAAAATTATCATATTTACAATCAATATATTATTCGAGTTGAAAAGAGAGATGAATTAAGAGAATTTCTTACAAAGAATGAAATTGGTACGGAAATTTATTATCCTGTCCCTTTTCATTTACAAGAATGCTTTGCATATTTGAATCATAAAAAAGGTGATTTCCCAATTTCTGAATTTTCTGCTGATACTTCTCTTGCTATTCCGATTTATCCTGAGCTGACAGAAGAGCAAATAAGTTACGTTGTTCAAAAAATAAAGGAGTTTTTTAATCAATGAAAATAATTTTCTTATCAATTGTATTAACAACTATTACGCTCGCTCAAGTTGTTTACGAACCTTTACATCGGGACGTTTATTCTTTTCTAAGCCGAATAGCTCAAAAAGGATTGATTGAATATGATGATTTAATCAGACCTTTAACTAGGAAATATATTGCAGAAAAAATCTCTGAGTTAAACTCAATAAAAAATAAACTTACTCCTCTTGAAATAGATGAATTAGAATTTTATAACTCTGAATTTGGAAGAGAAAAAGATTTAATTCATCAAAATTCATCAGAGGGTTCGGAAATAAACTATTTAGGAAAAGATAATTATGGAAGAATTAGATTATTTTCATATCGTGATAAATTATTTTCTTTAAATGTCTCACCAATATTTGGAGCAACTTTCGGATCCCGCGATGGAAAATCTTATAGGCATATTTGGAACGGTTTATATTTTTATGGTAATCTCGCTTGGTTAGGATTCAGCTTTGACTTCAGAGACAACAACGAAACTGGAGAGACAATTGACAAGTTTAAAACTTTTACTCCAGTAACAGGCACTCATACAAGATTTCCAAAACCGAATCAAATTGAATATGCAGAAGCAAAAACAGTTTTGGGCTTAGATTGGTCTTGGGGTTCATTTTCTTTTGGACGAGATTTTATGGAATGGGGTTATGGTAAAAGCGGACTTTTAGTTTTATCTCAAAAAGCACCTTCTTTCCCATTTTTGAGACTGGACATTCACCCAGTAGATTGGTTAAGTTTCAATTATTTTCACGCTTTCCTTTCATCTGATGTTGTTGACTCTCAAAGAACATATTATCATTCTCTTGGTTGGACACGAACAATTTATCGTGATAAATTTTTAGCTTCTCACACTTTGACACTTAAACCATTCAAGGGCTTAAGTCTATCTTTTGGTGAATCAGTTGTTTATTCTGATAAATTAGAATTTTCATATTTATTCCCTTTAATGTTTTACAGAGTTAATGATCATAATCTTAGTAGACAAAGTAACGATGCAGGAAGCAATTCGCAATTTTTCTTTAATTTAAGTTCAAGAAATCATATACCTAAAACTCATCTTTACGGAACAATATTTATTGATGAAATAACAATTGCTAATCTTTTTGATAAAGAAAAACAAAGAAATCAATTTGCATTTAGTCTTGGAGCATCAACAACAGATTTACCAATAAATAATTTGACATTTCATTTAGAATACACAAAAATTTATCCATTCGTTTATTCACACTATATTCAAACACAGACTTATCAACACGCTTCATATCCTCTTGGCCATTGGATGGGTTATAATGCTGATCAGATTTATGCATCATTGAATTATAGAATTATTCGTGGATTGCAAACAGAATTATATTTTCAATACATAAGAAAAGGAGATGAAGGACGAGTAATTCAACAATATGTTCAACCACAACCTCCATTTCTTTTTGGTTTGAGAAAAAATTACTCTTACTTTGGAGGTGAAGTAAAATATGAAATAATTCACGAACTTTTTGCAAGATTTCGTTTTCAATCAAACAAAATTTCTACTCAACAGCCAGATTTAACTTTTATTGATAAAAATCTAAACGAATTTTATTTCTCTCTTTATTACGGATTATAGTAATGAGTGAACTAAAAGAAAAAAAAATTTATGTTGCTGGCCATCGTGGAATGGTTGGTTCTGCTATTTTAAGAAAACTTTTAGCAGATGGATATAAAAATGTAATTACAGCTGAATTTTCTAAGCTCGATTTAAGAAATCAGAATCAGACGGATGAATTTATATCTTCAACAAAACCGGATATAGTAATAATTGCTGCAGCAAAAGTCGGTGGTATTTTAGCGAACAACACTTACAGAGCTGAATTTATTTATGATAATTTGATGATTGAGGCAAATCTAATTCACGCTTCTTTCATTAATAAAGTTGAAAAATTAATTTTCTTGGGAAGTTCTTGCATTTATCCTAAACTCGCTCCACAACCATTAAAAGAAGAATATCTATTATCAGGATATTTAGAATATACAAATGAACCTTACGCTATTGCCAAAATTGCTGGAATAAAATTATGTGAAAATTATTACAAGCAATATGGTTGTAATTTTTATTCAGCAATGCCAACAAATCTTTATGGACCTTATGACAATTTCGATCTGTATAGTTCTCACGTTCTTCCTGCTTTGATAAGAAAATTTCACGAAGCAAAAACAGAGAATAAAGATTCAGTAGTTGTTTGGGGAACAGGAAGTCCACTAAGAGAATTTTTATATGTTGATGATTTAGCTGAAGCAATTTTATATCTTATGGAAAAAATAAATGCTCCTGATCTCTATGAAAACGGAATAAGTCAAATTAATATTGGAACTGGAAAAGATATTTCAATTAAAGATTTAGCAAACTTAATATCAGAAATCCTCGGGTATAATGGTAAAATAGAATTTGATACATCAAAACCTGATGGCACTCCCCGAAAACTGATGGATGTAAGTAGGATAAATCAACTTGGTTGGACTTATAAAACAGAGCTCGAGGAAGGTATAGCTAAGACTTATGAATGGTTTTTGAACAATATCGCTAATTCAAAATAAAATTTCTTATAGCTTCATTGATCTCTTTTGACTTTTCTATTTGAACAAAATGTCCACAATTTTCAAGCATAATCAGTTCACAATTCGGAATTTGATTTAAAGATTCTCTTGCTATCTCTTCGGTTGTAGTTTTATGTAAATACTTATTCGGGATTAATGAATCATCCTTTCCGAAAATAACAAGCGTTTTTTGCTTTATATTCTTTAAATGCTCAAATATTGGTTGTTCAAGCATTCCGGAAATCGAATTTGATATTGCAACACAATAATTATAAAAGTGATCATCTTCAGAAATTTTTATTCTGTCTTCAATAATGAATTTCGCTTTATGAGGAAATTTGAAAAAGCTTAACTCATAGTTTGCTTTAATTTGTTGAATATCATTGTTTAAAAAGTTTTCAGGTTTTGTGATGTTCCTAATAATCTGAATTTCTTCATTAGTAAATCTCTCAAAACCTGCTGGGGCTAAAAGGATTAACTTTTCGATTGAATTTAAGTTATTTAATGCTAAATTAATTGCCACTTGTCCACCCATCGAATGTCCAACAAGATTGACTTTATCAATTCCGATTAATTGAATGAATTTCTTTACGACATCAGCATAAAATCCCATTTTGCCAGAATGAATCTTCTTATCAGACTTCCCAAAACCAGGTAAATCAATTGCAACACATCTAAAATCTTTTTTCAAATCTTCTATGTTGAACTTCCAAGCTGGGATGTAACTTCCTAAGCCGTGCAGAAATAAAATTACTTTATCACTTTCCCCTTCATCAACATAAGCAATTTTGTAATTATCTATTTGAGTAAACTTTGTTTCGAAAGGATATTTAAGATTTGAAAATACGTCTGGCATAAAAGAATAAATTTGATTATTACTAAAATTTTTCCTTCGTGCCTTAGAGACTTTGTGGCAAGAAATTTATTAGCATCGCCACTAAGTCACAAAGACACGAAGGATTAGACTTAAGGGTTATTTCAAGAAATCAATCACAGCATTATTAAATTCTTCTGATTTTTCCATCATAATCATATGGCCAGCAAAGTCTATTTCAATTCTTTTAGCATTTGGAATTTCTTTCTCACCTTTTGCAAATACATCAGAAGGAAAACCTGGATTTAGATATGGATTTGGAATCAATCCATCATATTTACCATGAATTATTAAAGCCGGAACTTTTATTTCTGTTAGCTTATTGAAAGTTGGTTCATCAAGCATTGCATCTACGCATCGATCAACAGTGTAAGTGAATTCATCAAAATCTTTCGCTTTTCTCATTCTAACTCTTTCTTCAACCATCCATTCAAATTTATCAGACCAATTATAGAAATTATTCGACAAATTTCTTCTGATACCTTCTTCTGTTGTTGATTTAACTCCACTCATAGTAATTACACTTCTCAACCAATCGCCTTCACCTTTTTGAAATTCTTCAAAGCCAGCTGGTGCAGCAAGAATAATATTTGATATTTTATTTGGATATTTCAAAGCGAATATTATAGAAATTTGCCCTCCCATCGAATGTCCAACAAGACTGACATTTGTCAAATTTAATTCATCGATCAAATTTTTTATTATTTCAGCATAAAACGAAAGAGTATAGGGGAAATTGCCTTTCTGAGACTTTCCGTAACCAGGTAGATCGAAAGCAATAACTCTGAAATGCTTTGAAAGTTCAGGGATATTATATCTCCAAAATCCTGCATTGCTCGCAAGTCCGTGAATTAGAATTAATGTTTTTTCTCCACTTCCCTCATCAATGTAAGTCACGTAAGGATTTTTTAGTGCTTTTTTAGTATTAAATCCATAATCAATTTGATCAAATTCTAGTGCTGGTTTATCCCAATAAAGATATCCACCTGAACAAGCTTGAAAGATTATAATAGTGATCAAAAGAAAAATGTTTTTCATATCTAACCTCCTAAAACATTAACCAGCTTAGAGTTGTAAAAAATGTCCACGGATCTTTTGGACGCTTTCTATCATAAGTTACATTTGGTGAATTATAAAAATCACCAAGAACAAGATAACCAGCACTTACTCCTAAAGTTAGAAATACTTTAAGGTTGTATTTTAATTCAACGTTTATCTCAGTCCCCATATAAGAATCACCACCATCGGGTTTGATGTTAGATAATGCTGAAGCAATTCCTAGTTTTCCTGTAAATCGATTTGGAATGAAATCTTTTGATAGATTTAAGAATGCTGCAGTAACACCAAGTCCCATATTTGAAATATCGTGGACAGCAGAATAATATCTATTTACAACTTGTGGATCAGGAAAAAGTAATAAAGCTCTGTGAGCACTGTAGATTCCAACAGGCGAGCCATAAACATTTCCAGTAATTACACTTTTTAATGTTCCATCACTTACACCATTTTTATCTCCTGTAGTATATATAGCCTCGAAAGAAATTTTGTCATTTGCTGTCATTCCATATTTGTAAGCAATTGATGCATTTGCAGTTAAAGCTATTAAATCTGAAACCTTTCCATTCTTAACTCCAACAGTATCAATAACTCCAAGATTACTCATCAAAAAACCATCAATCCACCATCTACCGGCGAGAAAATCTCTGTTATAAGAAAATCTTCCGCCCAGCCAGAAAATGTCCGCTTCATACTTTTGAATATTTCCCGGAAGTTTTATTCTTGTTGCACCATTATATTCTGCAAGTGCACTATTTAATCCTTGTCCGAGGACAGAAATGCCACCAGAGGCTTTTCCTCTATCCCAAACATACCATAAACTCCCTCCAACTTCGAGCAGAGGGGCAACTCGCGATTCAACATCAAGCATCCAAAGTGATACATCATCATTTTTGCTTATCTCGTTTTCCCATAATTGAAAATATCCAAATCTTCCTTTTGTAACAGGTGAAATATCTGCGAAGATATTAATTCCAACTGCTTGTGTGCCCCAGAATGAAAGTTTGTATCCGCTTGTTTGCGCTGTTTGAAGAGTATTGACATTTGGATCTCTCACGTTATCAAAAAGTCTTTGTAAACCAACAACTACATTCCAATTACTTTCTTCAGGTTTTATTTCAACGTTTGCAAGTAGAGTTTGCATATTAACCTGTCCAGCATTTATTGCACCACCTCTGTTATTTCCTACTCCATAAGCTTGATCACCCCAAGTATAATCAATTTTGAATAATGCTCTAAAAGTTGCAAAACCATCAAGAATGGATGGTTTGTAAACCATAAATGGAACAAAACGCTGTTCTAAATAGGAAGATGTTTGTGGGAGTGTGTTTGTAGAATTTTGTCCGAATAATCTTCCAATCACTTGCCCCTGAAGTATATCATTCGTTGGGGTGACATTAGATGCTGTCATTCTAGTAAAAGAATAACCAATAAATTGAAATTCTTTTGGTGGTGGATCTTTTAATCTATTATCATCTTGTGCAAAAGAAATTATGTTGAGAATTCCTAAAAAAAATAGCAGCGATAATTTTTTCATTGGTTATCCTCCAATGATTATTAAATAAAAAAGGACGACTTATTTCAGTCGTCCTGTGATTATAATTTATTGCTTAACAAATTTTTGTATCCAAGTAGGACCTAATTTAACGTTATTGTATTTAGTACTTCCAAAACCTTCTGTAGCAACAGGAGCAGTAAATCCCGATATAGCTGGTGAAGTTTGAATAACTTCGTATGTGAGGTCTTTTGTAGTAACTCTGTATATGCCTTGAGATGTAACTGAAGTTGGGGTTGTCTGATTTAATGTTATATTTCTTATTGACATATTTGAGTTTGCTTGAGTTGTGAAAGTTCCTGAGTAAGTTACATTGACATTGTTGCTATCTGTTGCAACAACAGTATATGTATTATTTGCGTTAAAGGTTGCAACAATTTTTTTGGTTTTAAGAGTTGATCTTAATCCTGGAGCAACGTTAGCACCCTCAGAAACCCAAGTACCAACTAACAACTCTGATTTTGGATTTGCAGGAACAAAATTTTGAACCCAAGTTTGTCCAAGTGATGTGTTATTATATTTTGTACTTCCAAAACCTTCTGCTGCTGTTGGTGGTGTGAAACCGGGGATCGCAGGAGTTGTCTGGATAACTTCATACTTCAAAAATCCATTTGATCCAACCTGGTAAATACCTTGAGAAGTAACAGAGGTTGGTTGAGTTTGATTAAGAGTAATTGATCTTATAGTCGTGCCTGCATTTTCTGTTACAGAATATGTACCGGAATAAGTAACTTGAGCACCAGCACTATCGGTAGCAACAACATTATATGTTTTGTTGGAATTAAATGTAGCAACAATTCTCACTGTTTTTAAAGTTGAGACCAATCCGGGAGCTACGTCAGCACCTTCAGAGATCCAAGTTCCAACTATTGGATCTTCGGGTGGAGTTGGATTTGTTCCATTATCATCATCTTTACTGCAACTAAAGAAAAATAAGAACGATGATGAAATGAGCAAAGATAAAATGAGCTTTTTCATAGTGACTCCTTTCTGTTAGTTATTTGATTTGTTAAATGAATTGAAATGTAATTCAAGTAGTTTCTTTTTATCTATTTTTCCAGCATCATTTTTAGGTAATTCTTTCAGAAATTCTACATATTTAGGAATTTTATATTTAGCAAGATTGCCCAAGCAATAATTGATGACATCATCAGTAGTTAATATTGAATTTTCTTTCAATACTATATAAGCTTTTCCTACTTCACCCCATTTTTCGTCTGGAACACCAATTATAGCAACTTCTTTAATCGAATTATTTGTATAAAGAAATGATTCAATCTCTGCAGGATAAACGTTTTCTCCGCCACTTATGTACATATTCTTTTTTCTGTCAACAACAAAGAAATATCCTTCATTGTCTTTCTTCACTAAGTCACCAGTATGAAACCAACCGTCGGTGATTGCTTCTGAAGTTTCTTTTGTTTTCCTCCAATAACCTGGAGTAACAACAGGTGAGCGGAGCCAAAGTTCTCCAACTTCATCAACATTGCATTCAGTATTATCATCTTTCATAACTTTAGCATCAATATAAAAATTAGGGAAACCAATTGAACCTTTTTTTCTTATTGCATCATCTTGATGTAGTGAAAAACAATTTGGTCCCACTTCAGTAAGACCATATCCCTGTCTAATGAAAATACCTTTTTGGTGCCAAATATTAATAAGAGGAATCGGCATTGGTGCCCCACCAACAATTGCATATCTTACAGAAGATAAATCAACTTTATTGAAGTAAGGCGAATCAGCCATCATTTGTAACATCGTAGGTACACCAAACAATATTGTTGATCTTTCTCTTTCCATCAGTTGTAAAATTAAATCAGCATCAAATTGAGTTAATAATGTGTGTGACGCACCGTGATGAAGAAATGGCGTAAATAAAACATTCCAACCACTAGTGTGAAAGAATGGAGCAAAACTTTGAGTATGATCTTTTGATGTTAAATCCAATCTTAAACCCGTATTGACAGAATTCCAGAACAACATTTTGTGAGTGATTATCACTCCCTTAGATAAACCTGTTGTGCCTGCTGTGTAAAGGATCATCACAGCAGTGTCTTCAGAAAAAATCTCAGAGGGATTAAATTCTGATTTGATGGAACTATCCACAAGAAATTTTTCTAATTCATTTAGCTTTATTACAAACTTTATTTTTTCAACTGAAGAAATCTTTGGTATGTGTTCAGAGAATTCCTCATCGTAATAGAATATTGATGGTTCAGCGTCATTGATTAAAATATCTAATTCTCTAGGAGTAAGTCTAAAATTAAGTGGGACAAGTATTGCTCCAATTTTAATACAAGCAAGGAATAAGATTACGTGTTCAGATTTATTCCTTGAATATATAGCTACTCTATCACCTTTTCCTATTTTGTATTGATTAGCAAGATATTCAGCAAGAGCATTGGTTCTTTTATTAAAATCCGAATAACTCCATTGCAAATCTCTTTGATGTTCTCTAATAAACATTCTATTAGGAGTATATTTAGCCCATTTTGCAAGCCAATCGGTTTGGAAGTTATTCATTGGATTTTCTCCTATTTACTAAATGAACTATACCTCCAACAATTACAGAAGATATAATTGCAATAGCTGCAGCAACCCCGGGATTTTCACCGGTAGCAACACTGAAAGGTACCTTTATTTGTCCATAGAAAAAACTGAAATGTACTATTATTGCTGTTATTGATGCTGATATAACTGCAGTTTTAGAAACATTATTAAAGAACATTCCAAATAATATTGGAACAAATGCAGCAGAGAAATAAGCATAAACTCCATTCTGTGCAAATATTCCAACACTCAGTTTAGGATTAACAAGTTGATCATAAGACAAGAAAATAGAGACTAATCCAACAACTGTTATAACAATTTTATTAATTACAATTAACAATGAAGATCTTTCTTTTTCATCTTTTGGTAAAAATCTTTCAAAAAGAGGTTTTATTATATCTGTAGTGATTGTTGTTGAAACAGATTGAATTAATCCTTCAAGAGTTGAAATCCCTGCAGAGATAAGTCCCATTACGACAATCAATCCTATGAATACTGGAAATTTTTTAACTACATAAGCAGAGATTACTCCATCAAGTTTAAGTGGGGTTCCATTAATCATAAGGTTGGGGAATTCAATTCTCGCATATAAACCAGTGAACACAACAAGAAAGAAAATCATCTGTACAATTGCTGCTGTAACAAGATAACGATTAACATCTCTATCATTTTTCAACAATAAAGATTTAGTAATTATATGAGGTTGACAAACAATCGCAACACCAACAACCATCTGAGCAATTATTATTTCAAAGTAATCACGAAAAAGAAAGCTTGAATCGTTTGTTGTTTGCACGAGCTTAGGATCAATTGACCCAAGTTTATTTAGGAAATTTTCTATGCCGTTACTGAAATGTTCATATCCTGAGCCTAATAGGATGAATGCTACTGCAAGCATTATAATAGCCTGAACAGTATTAGTATAGACCATCGAATTTGCACCACCAAACATCATATATCCAAATATGAAGACAACTATTCCAATAAGAATCGTAAACTCATCTACATTCAAAGTTTTTGAAAGAACTTTTGTTAAACCTACGCAAATTAAAACTATGAATGTTATGAGCAACAAAGAGAGAAAAGCAAAGAATAATGAATAACCTTTACTTTGATATCTTGTTCCCATCCATTGTGCCATTGTAAGAGCTTTAACACTCTTTCCGTGATGTCGAAATTTTTTGCTAAGAATTATCAAAGATGTAATAGCAGCAACTGGGAGAAATATTCCATAAGATAAAAAAGCACTCAATCCATAAAAAGCAATGAAACCAGGATTTATAATAAATGTTGCGGCACTTGTCATTGATGCAGCTAATGATAATCCAACTGCAATAGGAGAAAATAAAATATTTCCAAGTGCGTAATCATTTATATCTTTAGTTTTTTTTGCCCCACGAAAAACAAAAAACAAAATAACTGCACAATAAGCTAAAACCAAAATCCAACCTGCTGTTACTAGTTCTTTTGATGCAATATCCATTTTTCTTACATCCTGAATATTGTTAATGCAAATGCTAATCCACCACCACTGCCAATAAAGAGACATAAATCATTCTCTTTAATCAAACCTTTTTTTCTTATCACATCGAATGTCATTGGAATACAAGCAGAGCCCGTGTAGCCATATTTATCCATAATAGCATAGCCTTTTTCTCTTGTTACTCCGAGATTATCAAGCGTTTCCCAAATCGAATTGATGTTTATTTGTGTAAAGAAATAATGATCAATTTCAGGTGGTTTAATATTTAACTCATAACAAGCTTCTTTAATCATTTTTGTCCAGGTAGTAGGATTAGTTTCTTTTGGAAACTTTTTAACAAACTTTAGCAAATGATCTTTTCTATCAATCACCTCGTGAGTGATTGGCGTATGAGTTCCTCCCGCATAAATACCCATCCAATCACAATATTGACCATCAGTAAAAAGTTTACTTATTAAAAATCCTTTATTTTGATTTTCGGTTGGTTGTAAAAGCACACCAGCTGCACCATCAGCAAAAAGTGTTACTGTCTTTTTATCCTGAAGATTTAAATATTTACTCATTGCATAAGCACCAATTATCAAAACATTCTGATATTTTTTATCTGCGATAATAAATTTAGAACCGACATCCAAGGCTGTTACAAAGCCCGCACAAGCTGTATTGATGTCAAACGTTCCTGCATTCACAGCACCAATTCTGTATTGAACTACAGATGCTGTAGAAGGTGATATATATTCTGGTGTATCGGTTGCAATTATAAGTAAATCAATCTGTTCGGGTTTTACTTTAGCATCATCAAGTATATTTTTTGCAGCTTCAACACAAAGATCCGCTGTTGATTGATTTTCATTGCACCATCTTCTTTCTCTTATTGTAAGATTTTCTCTCAACCAAGTATCTACATCTTCACCAAGTAATTCATTGAAATAAGAATTAGGCAAAATTCTTTCAGGGACATACATTCCCGATGCAACTATATTAGCATTTCTTATCATAGAACTAATCCACCATCAACGCTGAGAACTGCGCCATTAATAAATTTAGCTTCATCAGATGCGAGGAAAAGATAAGCATTAGCTATATCCTCTGGTTCTCCAAGTCTGCCAAGAGGAGTTCTTTCTTTCAACATTTCGAGAATTTTCTCAGGAACAGTTGAGACCATTTCAGTTGCAATGAATCCAGGAGCAACTGCGTTAACATTTATTCCTTTTCTTCCAAGCTCTCGTGCCCAAACTTTTGTCATTCCTATTATTCCCGATTTCGTTGCGACATAATTTGTTTGTCCAAAATTTCCATAAATACCAACAACTGAAGAAGTATTAATAATCTTTCCATAAAGTTTTTCAACCATGTAGGGTGCAACAGCTTTCGTGCAATTAAATACACCAGTTAAATTCACATCAATTACCTGTTGCCATTGTTCAGTAGTCATTTTAAGAAATGAAGCATCTCTTGTTATACCAGCATTGTTAATCAAGATATCAATCTTTTTATGTTTTTCTATTATTTGCTTTGCTGCTTCTGATACTGATTCAAGTTTTGTTACATCAACTTTTTGAAACTCAATTTTATTACTTAAGTCTTTAAGTTCATTAATCGTTGATGTTGCCTTTTCTTCATTAACGTCCCAAATAATGACCACTGAATCTTCCTCGGCAAATTTTTTAACAGCAGCTTTTCCGATTCCCTGTGCGCCACCAGTAATTATTGCAATTTTGTTTTCTAATCTTTTCATAAAACTCTCCTTGTTTTCATTGTTTGAAATATTTCAAACGTTGATTAATAAAAATAAATTACTTATAAAGTTTTGCTCTTTCCTTTATCCACTCGTTTAGAAATCTATTATAATGCTCCTCCATTAAAGTATAGAACATTTCCATCTCTTTCATCCTGATATTTATTGTTTCAAGCGATGGTTTATTCGCTGATTTGATTTTATCTTTTAATTGAGTTGCAATTCTCCTGTTGTTTTTTATCAATTCAAGATTATTACGAAATGCGTGCTCAAAAACTTCTGGTTCTATTTCATAATAATCCTTTCGATTGTTCTCAGGCATCCAAGCTTTTCTGATTAATCTTCTGTCACGCAATCGACGGACTATTTGACTAATAGGACCTTTACTTCTTCCGAGTTGTTTTGTAATATCATCAAGTGAAAGGGGTTGAGATGAGAATAGCAAAAGGGCGATTATGTGTCCCATAAGCTTATTAAGCCCAAAAGCTTTATAAGCATCACCGAATCTTTGAATGAGTTCTTTTTTAATTTTTTCTTCGGTGGTCAAGTTTCTATCGTTTTTTATTTTTCAAACGTTTGAAACTTAGTGTATAAAATATTTAAAGTCAAGTGTTTTTAATAAACACTACAAAATGTTTTTTAATTTTTGGAGTCCGTTTTTACTGACAGGAATTTCCTTGCCATTTTTCAAAACTAACCTATGAGATTCGGTTTCGGTTTGAAAAAGATGTTCAATAAAATTTAAGTTAACAATAAAAGATCGATGAACCCTCACGAATTGATTTTCGTTTAAGTGATTTTCAAAATATTTCATTGTTTTTTGTTTAAGAAATTTTCCTTTTTCTGAGTTAATTAAAACATAGTCATCCTGAGCCTCAATATATAATATTTCATCTACAGGAATAACATTTATCTTTGAACCATCTTTAATAATGACTCTTTCTAAAATTTCAGTTTTTTCATCTGTTATATTCAAAATGTTTTTGATTTCTTTCTCTTGATTTGAGGGATCATTTAACCTAACGATAGCTTTCTCAAGAGAGAAATTAAATCTATCTTCAGAAAAGGGCTTTAATAGATAATCAACTGCGTTTACCTCAAAAGCACGTATTGCAAATTGATCATAGGCTGTAGTAAAAATTATTTGGGGAGGATTTTCAATTAACTCAAGCATCTCAAAACCAGTTATTTTAGGCATTTGAATGTCAAGAAAAATCAAATCTGGTTTTAGTTGATTAATTTTTTTAACTGCATCAAAACCATCTGAGCATTCAGCGATGATCTCAATTTCGCTGTGCTTACTTAAATAATTTTTTATTATTTGTCGAGCAAGAACTTCATCATCAATTATGATTACTTTAATTTTCTTATTCACTCTGATTACAATTATTATTTTTTATTGGAATAAATATGTTTACTCTAAAAACTCCATTTTCTTTTTTAACTTCTAAAAGATTATTCTGATTGTAAATTAAAGTAAGTCTGTCTTTTATGTTTTTCAAGCCAACTCCAGCTCCTTTTTTATAAGATTCACCTTCATAATTATTAATCAAAGATATTTTCATAAAGCCATCAATTGGTTCACATTTTAATTTAATGATTACTTTATCAAGAGTTTCATAAACAGCGTGTTTGATAGCATTTTCAAATAAAGGTTGTAGAATCATAGAAGGAATTTCGATATTACTACAAGCATCGTCAATTTCTTCAACAAAATCAAATTTATCTTCAAATCTAATTTTTTCAATATCAAGATAGAGTTTGACATTTTTCAATTCTTCAGAAAGGGTATTTTTTTGTCTGTCATTATTCGCAAGGGTGTATCTTAAAAAATCAGCTAGTTTAATAATCATTTGCTTTGCTCTTATAGGATCAATTTCTGTTAAAGCACTCATTGAATTTAATGCATTAAAAACAAAGTGCGGATTTATCTGAAACTTGAGCGATTTTAATTCTGCTTCTGTTACCAAATTTTTCAATTCAGCTTCTTTAATTAGTTTTTCTTGAAAACCGGAATAATAAATTACGATATAGTAAAATAATGTCAGTAAAAAGTAATGAAGAAAACTAATCACTACTCTTTCTTTTAAGGTAGTTGTGAAATAAGAATTATAATCCAGCTTATCTTGAGTAATCAAATAAGTGATATAATATCCAATTAATAGCCAAAAACTTGTTAAAAGAAAAAATCCTAAAAAATGACTCAATACAATTTTTGAAATTTTTCGAACTTCTAAGGAAAGATATTTCGCAGAAAACCAAAAACTAAGACCGATTCCAATCAGCAGCAAATTAAAAACCATTAAATCTGTAATTGCAACGCTTAAATCAACATTACTATCGTAAATAATTAGAATCGTATAAACGAGAATTAATACAGATGAAAAAAGTAAGTATAAAAAAAAGTTCTTTGGACTATTTAATATTGGATGTTGTGACATAAAATCTGATTAAGATTTAATTTCCCCGCCACCAAATATCACCAGACCTTTCACAATAATTTTTTTATTTGTATCAACTTGAACTAATGGATCTTTAATAATCTTATTTGAAAAACCACCAAAGATCGGTGTTATATTTATTATAACATTCCAGTCACTTGGTACTTTAATCGTCGTTCCACCAAAGACACAAAGTATATCAATTATGTTATTCCCTTCAGAGAGTTTGCATTCTTTTAAGTTAATCTCTGAACCTCCGAAAATAGCGGTTATACTTCCACCCTTAAAGTTATCTGACTTTAATGATTTTTCGCTTCCACCAAAGATAGATATATCATTTATTGTATCTTGACTTTCTGCTAAAAAAGAACTTCTTTCTTTTTCAACTTTATTGAGAATTATGTATAAACCTAAGGCTATAAAAATAATTGCTAATACAACTGTAAAATCATATTCGATGGTTGGGAAAATCTCTGGAATTATGAAGACAACACCGATACCTGATAATATTCCACCAAGTAATTTTTTATTTGTATTTATAGTTATAATTAGTCCGATAACTATAAAGAAAAACTGCCAGGTAAAGATTATATTAGTGATATTAAAGCTTATTATCTCTAATGAGTTAAGAAGAAAAAGAATTCCTAAAAAGATAAAGATCATTCCAAGCCAAACTCTTCTATCAATATTATTATCCATTTTAACTCCTATTATAAATTTTTATTTTTCTTAGAGCTAATCTAAATTCAAAAACCTATCTGTGGAAAAGAAATTCGGCAGAAGGCAGTAAATTATCGGTAAAGAGGACTTGGGGATGATGAGAAGATATTCTTAAAAAGTCTCTAAAATGACTTTTAATTTTTGTTATAATATTTGTTTTAATCAAAACTCAGGAGAAATATTATAATCAACTTTTGGTTCATTTGTTAGAAAAAGCTGAAGTTGTTCTCTTTCCTTTAAACCCTGTATTTTATTTTGTAATCTGCGAAATTTAATATCATTTTCAATTTCTAGTTTTCTGCATTTGCTTAACTTTAAATAATCTTCATTATTATCTATTCCTACAAATCTCCTCTCTAATAAATTAGCAGCAATACCTGTAGTACTACTTCCAGTAAAGGGATCAAGAATCCAAGCGCCTTTTTTAGTTGATGAAAGAATAATTCTTGATAAAAGTATTAACGGTTTTTGAGTGGGATGTTTACCGCAAGATTTTTCCCATTTGGCTACAGATGGTAATAACCAAACATCACTCATTTGTTTTCCTTGATTTATTTCTTTCATCAGATCATAGTTAAAGAAATGTGCAACTTTTTCATTTTTTCTTGCCCATATTATTTGCTCAGTAGAGTGCGTAAAATATCTACAAGAAAAATTTGGCGGAGGATTTGTTTTTTGCCAAGTGATAACATTCAATATCCTGAAGCCCAATTCTGTGAGTATCTGACCAATACTAAAAATGTTATGCATAGTTCCACTAATCCAAATTGTTGCATCTTCTTTCATCTTATCTCGAATAAGTTTTAACCATTTCCTATTAAATTCGTTTATGAATTCAATTCCAAAAGATTTATCCCATTCACCCTTATTTACACTTGTTATTTTACCGTTTTTAATTGTAAGTCCATCATTAGACAAAAAATATGGAGGGTCCGCGAAAACCATATCAAACTTAAAATCGAATTCCTGTAAAACGTCAAAAACATCCCCTAACAATAAAATAAAGTTTTTATCTTGTGATTTGAAATAAGGTTTAATCATTTCCCAAAATTATTTTCTTTAAGAATGGAACCCTTGCATAAAAAGCTCTTGAAATCGAACCGTGACCAATTCCTTTGGTGCGTGGTTGAATAAAAACTCCCATTTTTCCAGTTAAGCTTTCAAAACCATAATTTAATATGGTATTCCTTACTAATTCATAATCTTTTTTAACTTGCTCATAAATCTCTTTATTATCAATATCAAAAGTATGAACACCAAATACTATTGAAGAAGGTTCAAGTTTTGATTCCCAAATTCTTGAGAGTATTAATATTTTCCTCATTTTCAGAAGCAAATGACTTTTCTCAAATTCAGTGTTTGAAACATTTACAGGATCAATCATCGTAATTGCCATTGTTTCTTTTATTGTTAAAGAGTTGTCTTTTAATCTTTTTAACGAAATTGTTTTTAATTCCCAAGAACCAAAATTAGGAGATTGACTTGAATTTAAAGGTAAACCCAAATAGCGTTCTATAACCTGACCTGCCCAACCTTTATTTTTCTTATCACCTTTAAATACGGTAATTCCATATTTATCTGCTAATTTCCTCAAGTCTATATTTTTTAATTCGACAAGTTTATTATAAGCTTCCGTTCTTTCCAATTTTTAGTCCATTCAAGTTTTTTATTTTCATAAAATTTGATTGACTGATAACTAAAAAACTTTTGTTATTTTAATTACTAAATCAATTAACATTAGATTCAATTTATAAATAAACATTAATCCTAAACGTGCAATTCAAATTCTTTAGATATTTGTTCTTTGACTTTATTTAGTGCTTGTTCTAAGTCTGCGATTAAATCATCAACATTTTCTATTCCAACTGAAATGCGAACTAATCCGTCAGTTATTCCGGCTGCCTCGCGCGCCTCCTTTCCCATTGAAAAATGAGTCATACTTGCAGGATGTTGAATTAAACTTTCAACTCCACCCAGACTAACTGCTAATTGAAACAATTTCACAGAATCCATCATAATTCTACCTGCTTCAAT
>JANWVQ010000030.1 GCA_025056745.1 Ignavibacterium sp. | reverse complement strand
ATCTTTTTATAAGAGCAAAAAAACTAAAACAATACATCAGGAATAGAAAAATAAATCTTGCTATTTCTCACGGCTCCAGAACACAAATACTTTCAAGTAAAATATCTAATATACGTTCTATTGCAATGATGGATTATGAATATACTGAGAGTAAATTATTTAATTATTTCTCAAATTATTTACTATTTCCAAAATTTTTACCTGAAAAAAGGTTAAAAGATGCAGGGTTTAATTTAAAGAAAATTATAAGGTATGATGGATTTAAAGAAGAAATTTATTTGAATTATTTTAAGCCTGATTTAACTTTTAGAAATGTATTAGGTTTGTCTGAAAATGATGTTTTAGTTGTTTTAAGACCACCAAGTATAGTAAGTAATTATCACGATAAAAAAAGTGAAACTTTTCTTATTGAAGTATTAAATCATCTAAAACATTTTAAGGTAAAAGTATTTATTAATTATCGGACTAATGCTGACAAAAATTACATAATTAATAACTTTAAGATCAATGAAAATTTTATTTTTATGGAAAAACCTGTCGATGGCTTACAATTATTGTACAATGCAGATTTGGTGATATCCGGTGGTGGTACAATGAACAGAGAAGCGGCACTATTGGGAACTCCAACATATAGTATTTTTACAGGTAAAAGACCTTATTTAGATGAATATCTTTCAGAAATGGGAAGATTAAGTTTTATAAATAAAATTGATGACATAAAAAAAATTGAACCAAAAAGATTAACTGAAAAGAGAATTTTAACCCATTCACAAAACTTAGCAAATGAATTAGTTGAATTATTCCTAGATATAAACAATAAAAGGATTTAATCTATGCAAGTTCCATTTTTAGATCTAAAAGCTCAATACAGAGCGATAAAAGAGGAAATATTACCAGAGATTAATGATGTATTAGACAACTCTGCTTACATACTTGGTAAAAAAGTTCAATCGTTCGAAGAAGCATTTGCAAAAGCTCACAACTCAAAATATTGTTATGGAGTAGGAACCGGCACTGCAGGTAATCACATAGTTTTATGGGCTTTAGGAATAGGACAAGGTGACGAAGTTATCGTCCCTGCGAATACTTTTATTGCAACTGCTTGGGGAGCAACTTTGTGTGGTGCAACTCCAGTTTTCGTAGATTGTCACCCAGAAAGTTATAATATTGATCCTCAAAAGATAGTAGCTGCAATAACTCCTAAAACTAAAGCTATCGTTGCAGTTAATCTTTATGGCCAACCTGCTGATTTTGATGAGATAATAAATCAACTAGAAAATGCGAATTTTGAGCAAAAAGAAAAAGGTGAATTTATTAATAAAAATACTGGACAGATTATTTATTTGGTCGAAGATTGTGCACAATCTCATCTTTCAGAGTATAAAGGAAAAAGGGTTGGTTCATTGACAAAGGCATCATCCTGGAGCTTTTACCCAGGTAAAAATCTAGGTGCGTATGGTGAAGGTGGTGCAGTTATGACTGATGATGATGAATTAGCTAAAAAGTTCAAAATGATTCGAGATCACGGAGCTGAACAGAAATATGTTCATCAGATATATGGTCATAACTATAGAATGGAAGGTATTCAAGGTGCTGTTTTGGGTGTGAAACTAAGACACTTAGAAAAATGGACTGAAGGTAGAAGAAGAGTAGCAAAAAAATATTATGAGTTATTAAAAGATGTTGAAGAAATTATACTTCCTAAAGAAATGGAATACTCAAAACACGTTTATCATTTGTTTGTTGTTCAAGTTAAATCAAACGGAGAGTCAAAAAGAAACCAAAAAAGAGATGACTTACAGAAGTTCTTAACGGAAAATGGCATTTCAACGGGTCTACATTATCCGATACCACTACATCTTCAGCCTTGCTTTGAGCATTTAGGATATAAGAAAGGGGATTTTCCAATTTCTGAACAATTGGCTGAACAAGGACTTTCTTTACCGATGTATGCAGAATTGACAGATGATCAAATTGAATTTGTAGCTGATAAAATTAAAGAGTTTTTTAGTAGAAATTAATTTTTTTTATAGTTCTTAAATCATTAATTAAAGTTTAATAGTAATTAATTCTCAAAAAAGAACTTAAAAAATCTTAAAATCATTAGTTTATTTTCATCTCAAAAAATATTTCATTAAAGTCCTAAAATATGTAGTTATATTAAATTTTCATTAAATCCATAATGTTATGAAAATCACATAGAAGTTCTGAAATTGAGCTTTAGATTTGTAATATGAAAATTGAAAAGTTCAAAATCAAGCTTCTAATTTCCGATTTAATTCTTTTAATGTTTTCCTTTTATTCGGCTACTTATTTTCAGTCATTAATAAAAGGCAAGCATTTATCGTACTCTTTTGATGAGATATTAATTGAAACAATATACTTCTTGATTGTTTCATCAGTTATACTTTTGATTTTTCAATTTAATAATCTTTACAAGCTACACATTTTTATATCTAAAGTAAATCAATTCTTAGGCATACTTAAATCTTTATTTTATGGAGTTACTTTTTTAATTGTCTTATCATTCTTATTAAAGTTTTCAATTGTTTTAGATTCAAGAATTTTTGTTCTGCTTTTCTCTTTAATCAGTCTTTTTCTTATAACATTTGCAAGGATATTTATTCTGAGACCTGTTTTTTTACAACGAAGAACATTATATAATCGAAGAATATTGATTGTTGGCTCTCAAAAAAATGCTTTAATGATTGCTTCAAAATTCTTGTTAGATAATGATTTAGGTGTTAAGATTATTGGATATGTTGTTGAGCAAAACCACAAAGTAAATAGTGATCTATTCAAAGATATTAAGTATTTGGGTGGAATAGAAGATTTAGATGAAATTATTTATAAAAACAATGTTGATGAAATAATTATTTCAATTGATCAAGCTGATCCAAGTAAAATTATTAGTTTGATTGATAAATGTAACAATTATGGAGTTTCAGTAAAGATAATCTCTGATTTGTTCAAAGTCGTAGGTGAAAAAATAGAAATAGAAAATTTTTATGGACTTAAACTGATAAACTCAACTCCAAGAATCAACAGAAATACATCAATTATTTTCAAAAGAATATTTGATTTTGTTTTCTCATTATTAGGATTAATTATTTTAAGTCCTTTTTTAATAATTATTTCATTATTGATAAAAATAACTTCTAAAGGTCCAATTATTTATAAGCAGATTAGAATAGGGAAGAATGGTAAACCATTTGAATTTTACAAATTTAGATCAATGACAGTTATTGAAGGTGAGGAAGATGAGTTAAGAAAGAAAATGATGATTGACTTTATGAAAAATGGTAACCATAAAATAAAAGGAACTAATAAAGTAATTAATGAAAGCAGGGTGACAAAAGTTGGAAAGTTTTTAAGAAAATACTCATTGGATGAATTACCTCAATTGATTAATGTTCTTAAGGGAGATATGAGCTTAGTAGGTCCTAGACCTTGTCTGCCGTATGAATATGAAAATTATGATGAATGGCAAAAAAGAAGATTAGATGTTTATCCGGGTTGTACTGGTGTATGGCAAGTCTATGGGAGGGGAAAAGTCTCATTTATCGATTCTGTAATTCTTGATTTATTTTATGTTAACAATATGTCACCTTGGTTAGACCTTTCTTTAATTTTGAAGACCATCCCTGTTATTATTTATGGAAAAGGGGGTAAATAAATTACTTCTCTTTTTTTATTTTTGAATAATAAAATTTGAGGAAATTGTGAAAGTAGGAATTATAGGTCTCGGTTATTGGGGACCTAATTTAGTTCGTAACTTTTTGGCAAATTCAAACATTAAAAAAGTATATGGATGTGATTTAAGTGAAAAAAGATTAAAATTTATTTCAGAGAGATATCCCTCCGTAGAATTAACAAATAGTTGTAGTGATTTAATAAAAAATAAAGATATAGATATCATTGTAATTGCAACTCCCGTAAAAACACACTTTGAGTTTGCTTTTGAAGCATTAAATAATGATAAGCACATTTGGGTTGAAAAACCCTTCACTTACAGTGTTGAAGAAGCTGAAAGATTATTGGAATTGTCTGAAAGAAAAGATAAAGTAATTTTTGTTGATCATACATTTATTTAT
>JANWVQ010000012.1 GCA_025056745.1 Ignavibacterium sp. | reverse complement strand
TCCGCTTGGTAACTCACTACCATCAAATTCATATTCATAATCACCTGCGGTTTTCCAATCGTTCAGAATTGTTCTAATCTCCCTACCAAGTATATCATACACTGATAATTTCACGAAACTATTTTCAGGTATAGAAAATCTGATTCTTGTCGTTGGGTTAAACGAATGGATGGCGTTGCCAAATGGATTTGGATAGTTTTGATGAAGAGTATAATTATCGGGGATGTTCGAATTATTGTTTTCATTGACATTCGTAATTATTGAAAGATTTACTCCATCAAAAACTAATAATCTACCTGTTCCAACTTCACCTATCCAAACTCTATTTTGAGAATCAACTTTTAAATCTGTAATTGATGAATTGGTTAAATTTGAATATGAATAAATGGTATCATTCTTTAATCGGGCAAAACCTCTATCAGTTGCTAACCAAAGATTTCCATTTGAGTCTTCGTGAATTGCATTAATAAAATTATTTGGAAGCGAAGAATTTGATTGGTTATAATATTTAAAAGTTGAATTGTTTATCCACTCAACAAGTCCTTTATCATAAGTGCCAAGCCACTTTTTACCATTTTTACTAATATAAAAACTATAAAAAGCCTGTGTTTGTATTGAGGAATTGGACATATCTAAAATTATTTCAGCTGATTCGTTTCTTATTAAAACTAATCCTTTATTAGTGCTTACAAAAACAGAGTCACCTTTAATAAAAAGCTTACCCGTCAATAAGCCTGATGGAATATTAGAATTAGTCGAATCAAAAGTTCGCCAGCTATTATTTACTTTATTATATCTAAGTATTGAAGCCCCTCCCATAATTGAAGAAGTATAAAGAGTCAAAAACACATAATCACCTTTCGCTTCGATATCAGAATATTTTTGATAAGAATTTGGATTACTTGGTAAAGGTATTTCTGTCCAATTTGTATTGTTGTATCTATAAATCTTACCCTGCATATAAACCCAAATATTATCATTATTATCTACACAGCTGCTAACCCAGAAAAAAGGAGCATTAAACATCGCTGTAAAATTCCAGATATTTTTAATCCCATTTTGATATCTAACTATGTATGATGAGTCATAATTTCCCACGTAACTGTAAATCACCCTGTTCTGCGAATCAAAATCTATTGAATGAATAAGGTTAGCCTGAGAATAAATAACTGTTGAAAAAAAATAAACAAGAAACACAATCTGTAGTAATTTATTATGAGAATTCATTTTTATTATTTTCATACTTAACCTTTAATGAATTTTATTATTAAAACTTATTTAATTAAAATCATTTTCTTGGTTTCTACATAATTACCAGCTTTTATTTGATAGAAATAAACTCCACTTGGTAACTCACTCCCATCAAATTCAACAACATATTCTCCAGCTGTTTTCCAATCGTTTAAAATTGTTCTGACTTCTTTACCGATTATATCAAATACTGATAATTTCACGAAGCTAAATTCAGGTACTGAAAATTTAATTTTTGTTTGAGGATTAAAAGGATTAGGATAGTTCTGATACAATTCATAATCATTTACAATCTGTGTTGATTGATTATTTTCAACAGAAAGAGGAATGTTTGTAAAGTTATTTCTCAAAAATTGTTCGATTGCAGAACTGTAAGCTCTGCTTACAGTAATTGAATTAAGAGCACTGTTACCTCTTCCAACAATATGAGCTAAAATTATATTAACAGGTTTTCCAACTCTAAGTTTGAATGGACCTGTAGATACAATCTGTCTCTGGTCTGATGGAAAATTATTAATCCATCCAATTCCAGTTACCGGGTCTCCAGAGTACATATATCTTTGTCCAGTTAAATTTTTACCTTGCAAATAATTCCAAGCTCTTATTTTATCCCCAGGATCTCCCTGAACTGGATTAGAAGACAAGGTATTAACATAAGCATACATTCCAATGTTTCTTGCTCCAGGAATTACTGTTTTTCCAAGAACATTGCCTCTGTGATTATATGCTGTATCTAAAGGAGTATCAATTCCATCATCATATTCACCATTGAAATTATTATCAATAAAAGTTATGCCCGGGATATAAGCATAAGGACCTTGCAAAACTTTAATAAAATGTGCCGGAGGGTTGACTCCCCAATCGGGGTCATCTCCATCGTTGTAAATGTAGCCTGAGTTATGAATCGTATCGCATCCAGCTAAATCATCCAGGTAGGCATCTGAAACTGCTCCTAAATCTGTATCAGACCAACCAGCAAAATAAACTGAATCTAAAGTTTGTGCTACCTTTCCTTTGTTAATCAATTTATATCGGACAAAAAATGTTACAGACCTTGCATCATTAGGATTATTAGTCGTATAAGCCCATAAAGTTTGATGGATTTCTATCCCTAATGGATTTACATCAGAAAATCTTCTTTGATTGGCAGGTTTACCATCGTTTAAAACACACCAAGTTGTTATATCCCCAAGAATATCAGGTCTATCTTCATTAATATCCCATTGACCATTTCCATTCAAATCAATCGGGTTGTAAATTCCATCTCCATTGCCGTCATAAAAATCCGCTCCTCTGACAACAGCATTTCTATAATCCATCCAGGATGAATTAAATGCAGGGTCTTTCAAAATAACATAAATTTTATAGTTCGGATTAGTTGAATTTGAATCAACATTTCCCGGTAAATAATCAGCAATTCTTGATGCAGATGCAACCCCATTAGCAAAAATTTCATTTCCAAATTTCCCAGCTAAAAGAAAACCTGCGGAGAAAAGAAAATGTTTATCATCGAGTCTTCCACCTGTTGAATTAGTTACATCAGCAATTACTCCATCATTCTTAAATGGAAGAGATAGTCTATTGATATTCAATAAATATTCCGTTTGAGAATAGGTAGTTACAGAGCATAATATTATCAATAACATCAATAAATAATTATTGATAAAGCCGCTATTAAAAATTATTTTTTTCATATTTACCTCCCGAAATAAGATTAAATTATAGTTGATTATGTCTTATTAAACTATTAAACAACTTGAATTAGAATAAATAAGAACTCGAATAACAAAATTTCTCAAGTTTTATGTCGAATTTGATAATTCCATTCCACTTAAAACTGTTTGTATCTATAATTTTAAAATTACTTTTTTTTGAAGATAAAATTTTAATGGATAAAAATCTTGATATTATTACAAATTCGAAAAGTAGATTTAAATTTGAAATAAAGAATAAATAAGCCCTTTTTAGATCATCTTCAGAAAGCAATAATAAAGTTAAAAAATCAGGATTCTCATTTATTTCGCTTTGAAATCTTTTACACAAAAGTGGACATAAATCTAGGTGAAGATGAGAGGATTGAAATACAGGGGATGTTATTTTATTTTTCATAAAAACCCTTTACTACACTTTCAAAATACACTCAATTACAATAAAAAACAATATTTTTTTACTTATTTAATAATTAATTAAACCTTTATCAAATAATCTTTGTCAAACTAAGTGCTTTGAAAAGAGATATTAATTAAATAATTTTCAAAAAACAAAAGGAGTAATTATGAAATCTTTCTTTTTAACACTTTTTGTAATCTTAATTGGTTACAATTTTACTTTTTCTCAACCCAATCCTCCAACCAATCTAACCGCTCAGGTAATAGTTCAAAACAATCATAGAGCTATAAAACTTGATTGGAGTGCGCCCACAACTTCAAACGTAAAATTTAGAGTATTTAAAAAAGTTGGTACTTTATCGGACACAACACAGTTTATCAGAATTGCAACTAACTTATCAACACCAACATACCTTGATAGAAATGTTTTCTTGAATCAAACCTATTGTTACTATGTTGTTGCATATAACAATTCTGGTGTAAGCGGTCCTTCAAATACTGTTCAAGTTACTGTTGTTCCACCAGTTGTTTCAATGGCAGTTATAACTGGAAATGTTTTTAATGATGCTAATAATAATCCAATTGCGAGAGCAAAGGTTGAATTAATAACTCAAAGTGCATTTGGTAATAAATATGCAATAACAGATTCTTTAGGTAACTTCAAATTAAGAGTTCCAGCTGGAAATTATTATCTACAAACATCAGCATTTGGATTTTACAGAGAATTTTACAATAATGTTCAAAATATTCAACAAGCAACTCTTATCACTCTTGCTAATGGAGATTCAGTAAACTTTTCAATTGGATTAGCTCCAATCGTACCTCCAACAACGTATTTGCTCAGTGGTAATGTAACAAAGGAAGGCGGAATTCCAATCAGAGCAAGAATATCTGTTTTCCCGGTAAGAAGTAATACGTTTTATAATCCAACTGCTGGAAGACATACATTCACTGATTCATTAGGAAATTATTCAGTAAGAGTTAAAGAGAATGATACCGTCGTTGTTTATTGTCATCCAATAGATTTTACTTTACAACCTGAGTTTTTCGATAATAAACAGACTTTTGCTGAAGCTGATAGAATTGTTGTTAATGGTAATATAAACAATATCAATTTTGTAATCTCACCAAAGCCAGTTTATAATAACGGAATCTCTGGTTTAGTAAAGAATGAAGACAACGAAGGTGTAGAATCATTTGTCTCAGCATTTAGAAAAAATAATCAAGCTCCAAATCTCAGAAGAAGAATCACTGTTTCAACAGACACACTTGGAAACTATCAATTTACAAACTTAGTCCCTGGTGAATACATTCTTTTGGCAGTTCCAAAATCAGGTTATAAAGCCACTTTCTTCAAATACGATGGAAGTCAAACTTTGAATTGGAGAAATGCAGATTCAATCGTTGTTACTGAAACCTCATTGATAACAGGAATTAATTTTACCGTCATTCCAATAAGCACTCCTGGATTTGCTAAATTAAGTGGTTATGTAAAAGATAACTTAAATCAACCAGTTGAAGGTGCTTTTGTTTTCGCTATTGATGAAACATCAAATATTTACACTTTCGGAATAACTGACAGAAATGGATATTATCAAATTGAAGGATTTGAGTTAACAAACTATTCAGTTTATGTAGATAAGTTTGGATATAACAGTAATGGTGTTAGAGCAATTACATTTGATAACCAAACTAATTTCCAAAGAACATTGAACTTTACTTTAACTCTTGATAATCCAACTTCAAATGATACTAAAGTTGTTCCAACTAAATTTGAATTAGGCCAAAACTATCCAAATCCATTCAATCCAAGCACAACAATAAGTTGGCAAACTCCAGTAAGTGGCATTAATACAATTAAAGTTTACAATATTCTTGGTGTTGAAGTTGCAACCTTAGTAAACGAATGGAAAGATGCTGGTTCATATTCAATTAATTTTGATGCAAGTGGATTACCAAGTGGAACTTACTTCTACAAACTTACCATTGGTAATCAAAGTCAAGTAAGGAAAATGATGTTAGTCAAGTAATTTTCGCAAAATTTAAATTCGAATGGAGATGTTTCAAACAAGAAGCATCTCCATTTTTATTTTTTAATCAGGAAAAACTAGTGTTTTATAATTTTAATTGGAAAGAAAAATTCTATAAGAGAACTTTCTTAATTATTTATCTTTTTGAGTTGATTAATATATAACACATAAATAATACATTAACTAAAATGAAAACAATCGCAAATCAGATTATAATTTTATTATTACTGTTAAATATTTCTTTTTATTCTCAAAACGACTCTAAATCCTGCTGCAAGAAAGATTTTTCTGTCAATGAAGATGAAGATCATTCTTGTTGTTATAAAACTACTGATTTATCAGATGAAGATGAGATTGATTTATTTGATCGGAAAAGTAAGCCAACAATATCAATAAGCTACGGAGCTCCAAATGTTGATAGTAAATATTTCAAGTCAATTAATTCGATCAAACCAGTAAACATTGAATTAAAACTTGGCACATTAAAACAAAAGGACTATTATAATTCGGAAGACATTATTAAAAGTAGTTTTAATTATTTTTTAATCAATAATTATTCTACCTATTTAATACGTGATAATAATTCTGTTTCAAATTTAAAGGTTGATATTTGGCGATTTGGTTTCGGAGTGCAATCTGGGTTTGGTTATAAAATAAATGAATCATTTGCAATAATTCCATTTACCGAAAATTCGGTAACTTGGTCTCACGTTGATTTTGCCTACGATTCGACAATCATAAGCAATTTTGAAAATGATTATCTAAAGTTATTTGATAAATCCTTCCGATTCGGAATTAGCAGCGAAGGAGGTTTAAAGTTTAGATTAATTAATAATTTATGTTTTGACTTCTCTTTTGAAAGGCATATTATTTTTCAAAGAGTTTTATTTTGGAAACTATCAGGCAGTCATTTAATTGAATTTGCTTCACAGAGTTTATTGGATAATTTCATCGACAGAATATTTAAATCCTCACCCAATGCAGCTCCAATTGTTTCCTTTGTATTGAAAAATGCTTTGTCTTATGGTTTCAATCAATTGAGGACAGAAAGAATGAATTGGCCTTTTATTAGTGCCTCTCCATTATTTATTGATCAATTTAAGATTGGAGTGAATTTTATTTTCTAAAAAAATTTCTGAGGCAACTGAATACTTTTATGTAAAATTTATAATTTAAGAAATCTTTCTTAAGATCAATGTGTATTTATCTCTATTAACAAAAAGTACAGCTTTTATTTTATCAATAATCCTGTTAGACTTTACTTCCCAAAGCCAAGTTGATAAGTATCCATCGCTTTTTCTATAAAGAATTTCAAATCCCAAATTTTGTAGAATTTTGTGTAATGAATTTTTCGAAAAGGTATGAGGATGTCCTTTATCGATCAAAAAAATTTCCATAATTGCTCGAATGAATCTGCCCCAGAGATGGTATGTATTTTGTCTGAAATAAAAAATTCCATTTTGTTTTAATACTCTTTTTACTTCTAAAAGAACCTGATTCGGTTTGCTGCAATGATCTAAAACGTTGTCCATAATTATTAAATCAAAAAACTCATTCTTGAAAGGTAAATGCTCTCCTTCTGCAGCAAAGTAGGAAACTTCTCTATCACGATAATTTTTGTACTTTGGTATAGTTGAATAAAATTTTTCAAGAGGGTCTATTGCATATCTTTTATTGGAATTTAAGTGAGTGATTATTCCAGCAGCACCACTTCCTATTTCTAAAATTTTTGTGTTTTGATCGATTTTAATAAAAGGCTTTAATAATTCAGTTATCTCTTTTGCAAAGTTTTTATAAAAAGTTAAATCAATTTTATTTGATTGATCTAACCACCAATTTTTTTCATAATCTTGAGCAAGTTTCCATCTTGACAAGGTTAATTTATCTCCATCTGTTTAATGAATGATTTTATCTCTGAGAAAACATAATCGACACTAAGTTCTTTGATACATTTGAATTTAATATCTGATCTTGAACATCTTAAAGGTTTTGGTGAATAAAAGAAACACGGAGAACAACTTAGGTTGAGAGAAACAATTCTATGATTGGTTTTCCAAGGATGTATGTAGTGAAAGTTAGTAGGACCGATCAAAGCAATAACATTTAATTGCAGAGCGGATGCGATGTGCATAAGCGCTGAATCGTTTGTTATAAATAAATTACATCGTTTCATAATTGCAGAGGATTGCAAGAGAGTTTCTGTTTCAATAGAAATAGCATTATCAGAATTAATACCTCTGAGAATAAAATCTTTTAACTCTTTTTCATCAGGTCCTCCGAAAATCAATATCCTTGCATCATATCTTGAGATTAAATTTTTTGACAGCTGGATGAATTTTTCTGGTTCCCATCGTCTTTTTATATGATTCTTTAATGTTGAACAACCAGGATGAATTCCAATAACAAAATGATTTTCATTTATAATCTTTTGTATCAAAAATTTTTTAGCAAATTCTTCATCTTCTTTGGAGAAGAATATTTCCATCTTGGGAATTTCTTCTATCCTTTCTTTCAACAGAGACATTACCATTTTGACATTTGACTCAACATTGTGAGTCTCATCATTTTCATCTACCAGATTATTATTTAGCCAACCCAAATTTCTGAAATGCATTCTTTTATATTTGACAGCAAATCTTTTCTCAGCTCCTATTAAAAAATTAATTATGTTGTATTCTTTCCTATTTGATGGATAAACATTTATCGAAACATCATATTTTCTTCTCAAGCTTAAGATAAATTTTAGCGATTTTATTAGACCCTGTTTCAAAAAATCAAAATGAATGAGATTATTCAAATTGGTATTGTGTTGATAAATTTCTTTTGCACCTTTGAACATTACTATCATATCAATCTGTGCCTTTGGGTTTGATTTTCTTAATAATTTCAAAGCGGGGCTGAACATCAAAGCATCGCCAATACCAGATAAAGCGAGTATTAGTATCTTCATTCTCAAAAAATGATTAGTGTTTCTCTACAAAATAAAAATCGTTTTGCCACAGATTTTTAATAAAAGTGTGACAAAACGAAAATTTATAAAAATTACTTCTTATGTTTATTTAGTTGTGTCTTTACCTTGAATTAATTGCCTATATTTATCCACATTTGCTTTAACTTGTGGATCATCTGGGAATAAAGTCTCAATTTTTTTCCAAAGTTCATAAAGTTTGTCATTTCTGTTTTGGCTTTCATAAATTTCTAAAAGAACTCTGTAAGGATTATAAAATGATTGGACATCATTGGGATTTTCTTCTAACTTTTTGATTGCAATTTTTTCAACTTCATTTGCGATAACTTGATATTTGTCTTGGGCACCTGCACGTTTATACAAATTACCTAACTCAAATACTAATCCCATTTCCATTGGAAGTAATCTTCGAGGCATTTTATTTTCCATTTCATCGAGGGTTTGAACTGCTAATTCATTTTGTCCTTTACTGATATAATACAAAGTCATTCTAATGAAAGCATTTCTATAATTTTGGATCATTCTACGATGATTGTCATCGAGAAAAATAGTTGAATCATTCAATCCTCTGAATTTGAATCCTGGTTTATAATCTTTGCTAAAGGATGGATTTTCTTTAAGCTGAGCTGCGAGAACATTAGGCTCAACAAATTCTGATTGTGAAGGGCGTCTTTCAGGAACTAACCTAAATGCCATTCCTTCCATTCTTAAATAATCTTGCAATCCAATTTTACTATCTTCAGAGCAAGTTACTGCAAAATAAATTGGTCTTTCCCAATTGTTAGCCTCAACAATTTCTTTTACCATAATATCTTGAACTCTTATTCCCTTTACATCACCAAAGTTTAAGGTAGGTTGCATATTCCAAGTTAATTTTCCTTCTTTAATTACGGAAGAGTCCTGGATATTATGTTTTTTTATGAAAGAATCTGGAATTGAATCTGTTCCAGGGACTTTTGGAATTGGTATTGAAATATTCTGAGCATTCCAAGTTGTTGGCTTGATATTCATAATTACCTCATCAGGAAATCTTATTCTGACAGTGCCAACTCCATAGGGATCGTTATTTTTTAACTGTCGGATATACCATTCAGTATTTAATAGACTGAGATTTACTATCTTTACATCTCTTCTAACTCCTTCCACATCTTGAAGATACCATAACGGAAATGTATCATTATCTCCATTTGTAAAAAGTATTGCATTAGGAGCACAAGTCTGTAGCAAATTATAAGAGTAATCCCAAGGGACATAATTTCTCGAGCGGTCGTGTGTAAAATAATTTGCAGAAAGCATCTTCACCGGGACTAACACAAATACAATTGTTAAAAATCCAAACACCGCTGCTCTTTTTAAAGACTCTCTTTCAATTTTTGATTGAATTATTTGTAAAAGACTATAAACAGCGATAGATATCCATATTGCGAAGACAAAGAATGCACCTACGTAAAAGTAATCTCTTTCACGTGGTTGTGGTTCCTGCTGATTTTGATAAAAAGCCGTTAAATAACCCATAAGAATAAACATAATCATAAAAACAGAAGCCATTTTCCAATCACGTCGGAAATGGAAATAAATACCAATCAATCCAAGTAGAAATGGAATACCAAATAATGAATCTTTGACTTCACCTCTAAATTGAACATTAATTAATTTTCCAAAGATATTAGCGACCCCATTAAAAGGTGCGACATTTGCTCCCATATCTTGAACCCAACCTTCTCTTCCAGCAAAATTCCACAACAAATATCTTGTCATCATATGATTCATTTGATAATTATAAAAGAAATCTAAATCTGAAGAATAATTCGTATAAATATCTAACTGATGTGGCTCAGAACTGAATCTTCTTTTAAAGGTAGGGAAATCACCATATTGTTCTCTGTTTAAATACTTTTCAAGCTCTGGAAATGTATTCGGCTCATTTTCATTCATAGGAGGATTTTGATTAGCTCTAATAATAACCATCGCAAAGGTAGTGAACCCAATCAGAATGAAAATTAATGACATTGAAACTAAATGTAGAGTTGGTTTTGATTCTTTTATTGAATAATAAACTAAATATCCAAGTATTCCAAAAACAATTGCAACTACAATCAATTCAATAATTATATTTTCTCCACCAATAATTGTTAATAATCTTGGGAAATATTTTACTACTCCCGGATAAGTTGCAAACAATGCAATTCCACCTATAATAAGTGGCATATAAAAGGAGTTTCTGTTTATCAGTTTCTTGTAATTTAATCCAACTATAATTCCACTGATTAGAGCAATAACTATTTTGAAAGTTGAATCATATTTCTGATAATCGTCAGGTGATGGAGGAGTTGAGGTTTTCTCATTTGCCCACCAGAATATTGCCATAATTAAAATTATTCCAGCGTGTGCTAAGAACCATTTTGCTGTTTGTTGAAGTTCATTCTCATCTTGGACATACTTCCTAAACATAACAATCATAACAACTGGAACAATAGCTAAAACACTCATCAAATGAACGCCAGTTGATAATCCAATTAGATAGGCAATAAGTATAAGATATTTTTCTGAATCCTTTTTATCAGGATTTTCATTCCATCTCATAATCAAATAAGTTACAGCAGCAAACAAAAACGTGCTTGAAGCATACACCTCGGCTTCAACTGCATTGAACCAAAATGTATCACTAAATGCAAATGCCAATGATCCAATTGCAGCTGAGATATAAAGTGGTAATGCCTCAGAGATATTTGTTAATTCTTTTTGCAAGTAATTTTTAATTACTTTAATTATTATCAAGTATAAAAGCAGAATAGATAAAGCACTTGTTAAAACAGAGAGTAGATTTACACGAAGACCAATATTTTCAGCTAAAGGTAATTTGGAAAAAATGTTTCCAATAATTAAAAACAAAGGAGCGCCCGGTGGATGCGGAACCTGAAGGTAATAAGCTGCTGCTATAAATTCACCACAATCCCAAAAGGATACTGTTGGTTGAACTGTCATTAAATAAACTATTAATGATATTAAAAAAACAGAAATAGCAAAAATTCGATTTAATAACTTTAAGTTCATTATAACCTCGATTTTATCTACAAATTTTATTTCTTTTTAAACAATTCATCTAATTTGGAAATATCCTTTTTTTCATAGTATTTATCATAAAGTTCTTTTAATCTTTTCATAGACAAAGAGTCAAATTCTTCACCATCTTTTTGACGTTTCACAAACATCTTGTATTCCTCTAATTCTTTTGGGGTGAATTTTTTTTCACATCTCCTTAGATAATCAAGATATTTTTCTTGATCTCGAAAATTCATTTCAATTAACCCATTTTTTATGAATATTATTATTTATAAAAACTAAAATAACTATATCAAAATTATAATGAAATAAATATCAGCATTGATATTATAGACTAAAGCAGACATACTTGATTTTTTTATTGTTGCTAATATGCTGAATCTCAAATCTAGTTGTGATAGTCAATTCATCTTTATAAAAAGGGGAATTATACAAATCATCAGTTGCAGCAATTAAATTTAAGTTTTCTTCTTTACAAACTTCGATAGAGTAATTAAACAATGTTTCATCATCTGTTTTAAGATGAATTCTTGCTCCCGGAATGCAAATTTCTCTATAAACATCCAAAAATCTTTTGTGAACCAATCTTTGTTTTATACTTTTTCTCATTGGAAATGGATTTGGAAACGGAATCCATATTTCTTCAACTGTATTCGGTTGAAAAATATGGTTTAATCTATCAATTCTTTGTATGATGAAGAAGCAATTATTTATATTATTTTCTAAAGCGTATTTTGCTCCTTTCCAAATGCGACTTCCTTTTGCATCAATACCAACGAAGATTTTTTGAGGATATTTTAGAGCTAAATCAATTGTATATTCACCTTCTCCACAACCAAGTTCAAGAGTGAATTTTTTTTGAAAAGAATATTTTTCTTTTATTTGCTCTGAAATACTTTCAGTGTTTCCCCAAAAAACATTACTAAGTGTACGAACTTCTTTTTGTTTTAAAGCTTTTCTTCGCATAGAATTTTTTATTTGAAATGTAAAAATAATCTTGAAGAGATATTGTTTAAGAATATTTGAATTGATGAATATTTATTCAATCTACTTTATTAGGAATAAGGATAGTAACAGAAGTACCAATTCCTTCTTGACTTTCTATTGAAATTGTTCCATTCAATTTTGACATTATCTCATTAGAAACTACAAGTCCAAAACCAAATCCAGTTTCTCCATCAGTTCCCTTTTTAGTTACCTTTGTATCAATTAAGAATAAATTATTGAGATCTTCATTGTCAATTCCAATACCATAATCTTTTATTTTAACTTCATAATAATTTTCCTTTTTTCGACCTGTTATTTCAACTTTTCCATTATGGTTTGAAAACTTAATTGCATTTGACAGAACATTGCGAAGCACGGTTGAGATTAGGTATCTATCAGATTTTAACACAAGATTATCATCAAGTAAAAGTTGAACATCTAAATTTTTACTTTCAATTTTGAAATTAAAGTTTTCTATTATCGACAAAAGAACATCTTTAATACTGAATTCTTCAATTTTGATTGAAATATTATTTTTCTGAAGGCGACCCCAAATAAGAAGTTCCTCTAAGAAAGAATATTGTTTTTCTACTAAAGCGTTTAATTTATCAATAAGTTGTTTTTTTTCTTCTTCACTTAAAGCGGTGTAATTCTCCTTTAATAATCTTGTAACTCCTAAAAGTCCTTGATATGGACTTCTCAGATCGTGAGCAACAATTGAGATGAATCTATCCTTTGAATTATTTGCATTTTGTAGTTCTTTTAGTAAAGAGTCTAATTTTTCGTTAAGTATTTTATTTTTTTGAATTGTTTCAGAGAGATTTTTATTAGTTAATTCTAATTTTCTGTGTTCAATTTTATTTTGAAACAAAATAAATTCGAGCAAATAATGAATTAGTATCAGATACACCACGAATGCTTTTATAAAGTATGTAATTCTCTGCGTCCTTTCATCAAATCTTACTATTATTTCCGGATAAAGATAATCTAAAAGAATTAAAATTATTGCGAACAAAACTGAAATAAGAAGAATATATTCTCTTTTTTCGTTAGTAGTTAAAAACAAACCAATATAGATAGCTACAAACAGGATTGGCCAACTTCCATCAATACCGCCACCATAAATCCAAACAATTGGAAGGATAATCATCAAACCAAACCAATAGATGTAGTAATATTTTGATATTAGCTCAGGAGATTCTTTTCGGGCTAAGAAGAATAATACTAAGGAAAATGTGAATGCAATTAAGTAGAAAAATGTGAGATATTCATTTAGTCCTAAGATAATATTCAACAAAATCCCTACAAGACTTACAATTACAGACATAAAAAGAACAGTAATGAAAATTCTCTTTTGAGTAGGTGTGAAAATGTTAACATTCAAGAAGTTACGATTGAATGAGCAGTTTTTTAGGGTCATAGAAATCCCTTAATATTGATAAAAATTATCTTATCCTTCCTCAATGCCCTAAAATTGATTTTTGCCCGTGGTAAATATAAAAATTTTTTAGATTGGTTAGTAATTGCAAGAGTGTTTTAACTCAAATATTATTTGTAGAAATCATTTTTATAATAAAATTTTTAAGGATCGATCCATCTGCCGTCTTCTTTAATGAGGGCAATCAACTCATCAACTGCTCTTTCAGTTGGAATATTTCTTCTTACAATGTTTTTTTCACGATATAGAGTAATTCTATCAACACCTGAACCAACATATCCATAATCAGCATCAGCCATTTCTCCGGGGCCATTGACAATACAACCCATAACAGCAATCTTTACACCTTTGAGATGCTCTGTGCGACTTCTGATCATTTCAGTTGTTTCTTGGAGATCGAAGAGAGTTCTACCACAGCTTGGGCAAGCGATATATTCAGTTTTGGATATTCTTTGTCTAGCGGCTTGAAGAATATTAAATAATAGCCTATTTATCAACTTCTGTTTTGATTCGTTTCTGTTTACAAAACTTTTTACATACAAACCAGGTTTTTCTTCATCAATTAATAAATTCTCAACCTCAATCCAAACGCCATCACCAAATCCATCAACCAATAAAGCCCCAAAATCTGTTGATGAATACAAGAGTAAATCTTTGTAGGAAATATTTCTGTAGGTTCTTTTTATTATAACTGGATTATAAATTTTATTGTCAATCAAATCAATAAAAACTCTTCTTTGCTCAGCCATTCCGTGTAGGTTATCAGTTTCTAAAATTAAAACTACTTTATTGTCATTTTTAAGTCTATTATAAAATTCATAATTCAAATTATGAATATTAATTTTAACGAAATCTAATTCATCAGATAAAAACTCTGAGTTCAGATATTCATCAACCGTAAGTAGTGGATAACTATTGTACTTATTTTCAATATTTAACCAAGTTTTATAGTTATAAATTGCTTTTAATCCATTTGGACAATCGAAAGGAAGAGGGTTATCTCCTAAGTAAATTAAATCTGCCGCAGTGTCACTTAAATTCCATTTATCACTTTTTTCTTCATAAAAATATCCAATATCAATCAAATCATTTTGAGAATTAATTTTTCTAAAAGAAAAATCCGATACAACTCTTGGGACATTTGATCCGCCAATGTTAGTAATCTCAATTGTTTTTCTTTTATTATAACTAAATGGGTCGTAATTTATTTCATCAACTTCTTTAATCGGTTGATGATTTTCTCTACCTTTATAACGATTTGCTAAGGCTATTGCAACGGGAGCTTCATATTCAGGGTCTTCAGTTAAAGAAACTCTAATGGTATCTCCGAGTCCATCTTCAAGCAACGTTCCTATTCCAAGTGCGGATTTAATTCTGCCATCTTCTCCTCCACCTGCTTCTGTGACTCCAAGATGAAGTGGATAATTCATACCCTCTGCTTCCATTTTATTAACGAGTAATCTGTATGCTTGAACCATAACTTGTGGATTACTTGCTTTCATTGATAATACAATATTATGATAACCTTCGTCCTCGCAGATTCTTAAAAATTCGAGCGCAGATTCTACCATTCCGAGCGGAGTATCTCCATATCGACTCATTATTCTATCTGAAAGCGAGCCGTGATTTGTTCCTATTCTCATTGCTGTTCCATATTCTTTACAAATTCTAACTAATGGGACAAATTTTTCTCTTATTCTTTCCAGCTCTGCCTGATATTCTGAGTCTGAATATTCCTTCAGTTCAAATTTTTTTCTATCGACATAATTGCCCGGATTTATTCTAACTTTTTCGACTATTCTTGCAGCCAATTCAGCTGCATTTGGGGTAAAATGAATATCCGCAATCAAAGGGACATTATAGCCTCTTTTTCTTAACTCTTCTTTAATGTTTTTTAGATTTTGTGCTTCTTTTATACTCGGTGCTGTAATACGAACATACTCGCAACCCGCATTTACCATTCTAATTGTTTGTTCAACAGTGGCGATAGTATCCATTGTATCAGTTGTTGTCATTGACTGAATGCGAATTGGATTATTACCTCCAAGTGGAATGTCGCCAATATATACTTCTCTTGTTTTATATCTTGAATATTTCGTTAAGCTGTTACAATATTTTTTTATTTTCTCAATGGTCTCTTTCATAAAGATTTCTTTTTTTGTCAATAACGTTAATAATTAAATGAATAGTTCAAAAGGAAAAATAATATTCAATATCAAATATAGTTGTTCTATTTGTTTGAATAATAAATTTTATTTTGAAGTTTTGCAGAGAAAGTTTATTCTTGAGATTATATTTGAGTTAAAGAGGAATTGAAAGGATTAATTTATAATATAAAAAAAGGAGGCTTACTCAGCCTCCTTTTATAAATTAGTTTCCTGAAACGTAAGGATATCCTTTAATTTCATTTGCAGGTATGAAAATATTACCACGAGGAACTTCACTGTTTGCAACCATTAAATCATAAATCATTGAATTAGCGCCATAAGTTAAAGATTTAACATCATAACCTAATAATCTCAAATAAGCTCCGATATAAGAACTGGTTTGTCCAGTATAACAATACATCACGACTGTTTTATTAGTTGGAAGAGTCTTAAGATCGTTTGTACTCTTGAAAGGCTGACTTCCTGAAGCCATTTCATAGTGAATAGCTCCATCAATGTGACCAACATTTAAGTATAAGTTAGATGGCCAATAATTGATTATATAATAATTGCTGAGATTAGAATAAACAGTGTTTTCAGAGATTGTTGCAGCAGGATATCCTTCATTTAATAAAGCTCTTATCCTTGCTTCAAGAATTTCAGGTGCAGTTTTCTTACCTGTGTTCAATTTTGGTAAATCACCTTTAGGATTTTTTGCAGGAGAAGGAGTTTTAACAAATTGCCCAGCTCTTAAATTACTTCTTTTCGATAACCAATAATTTTGAGCAAAGACAGAGTCCCAGGAACTCATACCCCATTTTAATGACACAACTTTACTGCCGAATCCCCCCATTGCTCTGACAAGAGAAGTTGCATAAGCTGAAGTTTGACCAGAATAACAAATAAGAACAATTCTATCATAATTTGCAGGGTTTACAGTTTTCATATAATCATAAAGGTTATTGAATGGAACTCTGATTGCGCCTTGAATTCTTCCATTTCTAAATGCAACGGAATCTCTCAAATCAATCAATAATTGTTTTGATGGATTACTTAGTTGCATAGTTCTTACATCAGCTGCAGTAACTACGAAAGATGGGAAATTATGTATGTAATCATTTGTCTCTTCGAAATGTTTTAACAGAATTTCTGTTTCATTTACTTGTGGAGTTGGATCAACTGGATTTTCTTCATCTTTTTTACATCCAGTGTTGATAACCAACAAAGATGATAATAAAAGAACGAGCAACAGTGTTAATAGATTGTTTTTTTTCATAATGTTACCTCTCATTTGTTTATTAATGATTATTTTGTTTTAGATTAATTTATTTGCCAACTAGCTGGTAATTTACCATTCACAATAACACTTGAATTAGCCTGTCTTTCCCAATCAAGTAAATCAGAATCAAAAAGGTAGAGATTTTTGTTTCTGAACGTTCCATCTGGATTTTTTATAATATGACAACCTTCCGAGCAATTGCTATATGTAACCCACTGTCCATTAGCATTTTTGAAACCTGTTCTTGAAGTAATCTTTACAATATTATGTGGTGTTGCATATTTATAAGTTGGAGCAACATTAAAATTAGAAAGATTTGAAATTCCATATTCTTTCCAACTATCGGGAGCCATTGGAGTTCTTCTTAATAATGCATATTTGAATCCAGGTTTAATCTGAGGAATTGGATTTATCCCAATTTTGAAACCGATGTAAGCAGGGATTCTTGCTCCTTCGCCACCAACGTGACAACTTCCACAATTGTTATAATCCTGAGAGTGGCAAACGTTGCAACTGAAAGTGTTTATATGTACTGTATGAAACAGATTAGAATTATTGACATTTGAATGACAATCTTTGCACTCAGGCATTGATGGCATCTTATAACGTTGATCATAAATTTGTCCATCTCCGTGAATCTCATTTTTCTTATGACAACTCATACAGGTAAATCCTCTTTTTGTTAGGTGAACGTCTGGAACTGTTCCGGGAGCAACACCAAAGTAAGCGTGTCCACCTCTACTAGTATGACAAGTGGTACAATGGTCAACCATATCGGGAGTTTTAACAAACTTGTGTGCTTTGTATAATCCGCCTCCACCAGCCTTAGGTCTCATAACGTGGCAGTCACCGCAAGTTGCGTGACATTTAGCGCAGTTTTTATCATACCCTCTTTTCATTTGTTCAGATAGGTTATTGAATGCTGAAGGGATATTTCCTAAACCAGCTCTTAAAGTAACCATATTTTTCTGGCCCCATCCTTGTTCGTGCAAACTATTTTTTGATTGATTAACAATGTTTGGGTGACATCTTCCACAAGCAGCTTCAGCATTAGCGGATGGTTTCTTTACAAAATTTCCTGAGTGAGCTAATTTTTTATCAGCAGTATTTGGGACACCTCCGTGGCAAGATTCGCAAGGCAATTTACCGTGAATGTCGTTCTTGAATTCTTCATAACCAGGGCCACCTAAAAAAACTCTATCGTAAGGTTCAATGTGTGGTGTTTCACCGCCACAGCCTGCTCCTCCTGGTTCTGGTAGATCGGGAGTATGAACAGCTTTCAAATGTTGATAATTCGTATGACAACCCACACAAGATGCTACTTCAGTGGATACTGAAGGGTCTAAAGGTTCTTTTTCCTTCTTTTCGGAGCATCCCCAGGTTATAAGAAGGTATATGATTGAAAATACTAAAATAAAACGTTTCATATTAAACTCTTGATTAAGTTCTAATGAATGATAAAAATTAAAACAACGTAAGTGCCAAATTGTTAGAAAACAAAAGTTTACAAAAATGATTATTTTTTAATCACTCACTCTTAAATTTGAGAAAAATCAAATAACTTGTTTTCAATGAGAATAAATGCTTGATAGGAATCAATATTTTGATGGAGTAAAGAAATTTATTATTGTGGAATTTTATTCATTTAAAGGGTTGTTCGATTTATTTGAGAAAATAAAAATTTTTGAGTCATAAATGATCAAAAGAATTCCTAAAATGAGCATTAAAGAATTTTCTCCTAACTTCTTCCATCCAATTGGACTTGGTTTACCAAAACAACCACAATCAAAGTTTAATCCTCGTATCATACTAATTGCAACAGCTAAAGTAAATACAAATAATAATGATGAGATTATTAGACTGTTTTCTCTGACACTAATTCCAAATAGTAAAAGTAAGCCACAAATCAATTCAATCCAAGGTATGGTTATAGCGAATAAATTTATTACCTCAACAGGTAAAAGTCTGTAATTTTGGATAGATTGAGAAAAAGCTGCTAAATTTGATATTTTTTCAATACCAGCATATATAAAAATAAAGGCTAAAAAAACTCTGGCAATTAAAAGAAAAATTTCTAAAATCTTATTTCTTTTCATTTTTCATTTTTACTTATTGGATAATTATTTTGAAGCCATTCATTCCATCCACCAAAGAAAACATAAACTCTTTTGAATCCTTTTTCAAAAAGTTCATTGCCAAGATAAATGCTTAAATCACAATCAGTGCCTCCACAATAGACAACGATAATTTCATCTTTCGAAAAATTGTCTAAAATCTTTCGATAGCTTTCATCACCATCAAATGGTATATTGTATGCACCTTTGATATGTCCTGCCGCATACTCATCAGGCATTCGGGCATCTATAAATTTTATTCCTTGTTTAAACAGTTTATAAGC
>JANWVQ010000105.1 GCA_025056745.1 Ignavibacterium sp. | reverse complement strand
GATATATATGTCAGATTAAATAATCTCAATGAGTCAAAAGTATTCTATGAGGAAATAAAAGCCTCTAATCCAGAAATAAACTTATCATTATTATCTGATCTGCGTCTAAAATTATTAGAAAAAAATCTTATTGTAGAATATGTTTCAGGTAATGATTCAAATAAATTAAAAATTCTTTTAAGATTAAATGAAGAAGGATATGTATATTCAAGTTTTCCAAGTTTAATTAACATATCAAGAAGTTTGAATTTAAGTTATGAAAACTTTCTTTCATTCTTCAATAAACCATTTATAAAATTTGATGATTATTCAAGTATGGCCTTCTTAAAGTTATCTCAATTTATGGTTGACAATCAAGATTTAATGAGAGCCAAAAAGACTGCAGCTTTATCAATTCGAGCTAATAGAAAACATTATATTAAAGAATTTCTTGAAGAAAATTATAAAATGATCGAGTGGTTTATAAATCAATCTAAAAATAGCATTAAATAACTTTATGAGAAAAACAGAAATAATTGAAAAGCTTAAAGATTATTCTTTCCTAAAATCTTTCTCTGAAATAGCAAAAAAAAATAATACAAAAATTTATTTAGTCGGTGGTTTTGTCAGGGATTTATTTCTAGGAAGACAAAAAAATGAAATAGATATTTTAGTTATTGGAAGTGGTGTTGAGTTTGCAAAAAAACTTACTCAAGAACTTCAAATAAAAAATTTGACAACTTATAAAAATTTTGGTACTGCTCATTTCAACTATCAAGAATACAAAATTGAAATAGTTGGAGCACGAAAAGAATCCTATGACAGAAATAGCCGAAACCCAATAGTTGAAGATGGCTCTTTTGATGATGATATCAGTAGAAGAGATTTTACAATTAATGCAATAGCAATTTCAATAAATGATGAAGATTATGGAACCATTATTGACAAATTTAATGGACTAAGAGATATTAAAAATAGAATTATAAGAACTCCTTTGGATCCCGATATTACATTTAACGATGATCCACTGAGAATATTAAGAGCAATAAGATTTGCAACTCAATTACAATTTCAAATTCAAGAGGATGCTTTAGAGGCTGCAAAGAAATTAAAAGAAAGATTAAAAATAATATCACAAGAAAGAATTACAGACGAATTTCTTAAAATACTTGCATCATCCAAACCATCAATTGGACTAATATTAATGCATAATTTGGGTCTGCTTGATGTGATTTTCCCTGAGCTTGCAAAATTATCAGGTGTTGAACAAAGAAAAGATTATCATCATAAAGATGTTTTTTATCATACTTGCGAAGTTGTAGATAATATTTCAAAAAATACAGATGATATATGGTTACGATTTGCAGCACTCGTTCACGATATAGCAAAACCTCTAACTAAAAAATTTGTTGAAGATGTAGGATGGACTTTTCACGGCCACGAAGAAATTGGTGCAAGAATGGTTAAAGGAATATTTAAAAAATTAAAACTTCCATTTAATAAAATAGAATACGTTGAAAAGTTAGTCAGACTTCATCTGAGGCCTATAGCTCTTGCTAATGAAGAAGTAACAGATTCTGCTATTAGGAGACTTATTGTTCAAGCAGGTGATGATTTAGATGATTTGATAACTTTGTGCAGAGCAGATATTACAAGTAAAAATCTGCAAAAGGTTGAGAAGTATCTTGAAAATTATGAAAAGGTAATACGAAGAGTTAAAGAAGTCGAAGAGAAAGATAGATTAAGAGCTTTTCAATCACCAGTAAGAGGCGATGAAATAATGAGAATATGTAAAATACCTCCAGGAAAAACTGTTGGATTAATTAAATCAGCAATAGAAGAAGCTATATTAGATGGTGTCATACCAAACACTTATGAAGCCGCCTATGATTATTTACTGAAAATTAAAGATAATTATTTGAACCAGAGTCAATAGATATATGTTTTAGAAAATGTTAAATTTTAATTTAAAGAAGAGTAACCAATCGTATAATAATTGAACCGCTCATAAATATTAAACAATACTGAAGCATTGTTTATTTATTTTTACAAACAAGCAAAAGAATTTTTTGGAGAATGAATGAATTTTATCAAAATAATAGCATCAATGTTTTTTTTAATAATTGTAACCATAAAACCTCAAACTAAAATAACACTTGATGAAGCAATTAAAATCGCACTACAAAAAAATACTTCTCTTAATCAAGCTAAAAATAACATAATATCTCAGGAATCAGCTCTCAAATCTGCTTATGGTAATCTTTTCCCTTCGCTCAGTGTGCAAGGCTCTTGGAATTGGGAAAAAACACAACAAGCTGGGTCAACAAGATTTTTTAATGGTATTCCGTTTATTATTCCTCCTACGACCTCTGAAACTAAGAGTTTCTTTGCTGGATTGAGTTCAGATGTTATTCTGTTTGATGGACTTGCTAATATTGAAAACATAGATTTAAGTAAAAATAATCTTAACTCAATAAAACTTTTTGTGGAATACTTAAAGCAACAAATTGCTCTAAATACAATTGTAAAGTATTATATGGTATTAACGCAAAAAGAGCTTCTTAAGGTAAGAGAAGAAAATCTTAAAAAACAAAGAATCACTTATCAGTTGATTGAAGAAAGGAATAGATTGGGAGCAGCCACTATGGCTGATTTGTATCAACAGCAAGTCGAACTAGGAAATGCTGAGTTACAGCTTATAAACCAATCATTAGAAGTAGAAAAAGCTCAAAACGATCTAGTTATTTTTCTTGGTTTGGATATTTCTGGCAACTATGAATTTGATGATGAATCAATCGAACGGATAAGTTTTGATCAGATAAAAAATTTGGAAGAAAATTTTGATGACATTCAATCGAGAATTAGTGAGGCTTATAATAATCGTTTAGATTATAAGAGTAAACTCTTAGAATTGAAATCAAGTTTGAACTCTGTAAATATTGCTCGTGCAGGACATCTTCCAACAGTTGTTGGTTCAGTTGGTTTTTCTACTTTTTCAAATAAGTTAAATGATTTATTTGATTCAAAATCATATTCAGTAGGCTTAAGAATCAATTTTCCAATCTTTTCTAATTTCAATGTAAGTAATAGAATTCAGTTAGCAGAGATTCAATCATTAAACAAGCAACTAGAAATCAATGAACTTGAAAGAAAAATTAGACAAGAAATTACACAGACCTATAAAGCTTTTCTTTCGGCAAAAAAATCTTTGAGTGTTTCAGAAAAAAATGTAAAAGCTGCTGAAGAGAGATTAAGAATTGAACAGGAGAAATATAATATCGGCTCTGGTAGATTATTGGATTTGCAAATTGCTAACGCAGCTTTTGTAGTTGCACAAACTGATTTTGTTAACTCGCAGTTTAATTATTTAATTATAAGTGAACAGATAAAGTTCTATCTAGGAATTTTAGATATTTCAAAATTTGACCTTAAAGGAGAATAAATATGCCTAACAATGCAAAAAATAAATCAAAGAAAAAGATAATAATATTTGGAATTCTTGGACTTTTAATAATTGGTTTAATAATTATTGCAATTACTTCTGCTAGTAAAGAAGAGGTTATAACTGTTACAACAGAGAAAGTTGCAAGAAGAAATATCACTCAAAAAGTTGCGGCAACTGGAAAAATTCAACCAGAATTCAAGGTCGTAATTACACCTGAAGTTACAGGAGAAATTGTAGAACTACCTGTTAAAGAAGGTGATAGAGTTAAGAAAGGTCAGTTGTTAATTAGAATAAAAGGTGATCAATATAAAGCTCAAAAAGAGAGATTAGAGGCTAATCTTCAATCAGCGAAAGCCAACTTAAAAATTCGTGAAGCTGAATTAAAAAGAATTGAATCTGAGTTTAGAAGAATAAAAGAGTTGCACGATAAAAATCTTGTCAGTGATGCTGAATTAGAAACAATGCAAACAAATTACCTTTCAGCTAAAGCCTCTTATGAGTCTGCAATTGCAATGATAACCCAAAGTGAAGCTCAATTAAGAGAAGTTTTGGAGATACTTTATAAAACCACTATTTACTCCCCTTTAGATGGAGTTGTTACAAATCTTAAAGTTGAAATTGGTGAAAGAGTTTTAGGCAGCAATTTTACGCAAGGAACTGAATTGATGACGGTTTCAGATCTAAAAAATATTGAGGCAGTTGTTGAAGTTGATGAAAATGATGTAGTACTGGTTTCAATAGGCGATACTGCAGAAATAAAAGTAGATGCTATCAAAGATAAAGTTATCAAAGGAGTAGTTACACAAATCGGTAATAGTGCTATAACAAAAGGATTTGGAACACAAGAAGAAGTGGTCAATTTTGAAGTCAGAATAAAATTAATTGAATTAGATGACCGATTAAGACCAGGAATGTCTTGTAGTGCAGATATTTCAACAGAAACAGTTGAGAATGTTATCGCTGTGCCAATACAAAGTGTTACAGCAAGAACAGATGTTAAAAAAGATGAAGAGGAGATGAAAGACCAAGCTTCCCTTAACACCAATAATAAGAAAGAACCTGAAGAAATTGTATTCATAGTTGAGAATTCAACTGCAAAATCAGTAAAAGTTAAAACTGGAATTAGTGATGATAATTATATTGAAATAAAATCTGGTTTGAAAGGTGGTGAAGAAGTTATTACAGGTAGCTATAGAGCTATATCTAACGACTTGAAAGATGGTTCTAAAGTTAGAATCGAAGAAAAAAAGAAAAAAAATTCAAAATAAAAGGTCTAAATGAACATAATAACTATTAAAAATATAACTAAAGTTTATAAAGTAGGAACAGAAGAAGTTCACGCACTGAGAGGGGTTTCATTAAGTATTGATAAAAATGAGTATGTTGCAATAATGGGTCCATCAGGTTCAGGGAAATCAACATTAATGAATATGCTTGGATGCCTTGATACTCCAACATCAGGTCTGTATTTATTTAAAGGAATTAGTGTAAGTGAAATGACTGATAATCAACTTGCAAACATTCGAAATAAAGAAATTGGATTTGTGTTTCAAACATTTAACTTACTCGCTCGATACGACGCGATTCATAATGTTGAGTTACCACTAATATATGCTGGTGTTCCTAAAGATGAAAGAAGAGAAAGAGCTAAAAGAGCGTTGATTGATGTTGGACTTGGCGATAGAATGAATCATAAACCAAATGAACTTTCAGGTGGACAAAGACAGAGAGTTGCAATTGCCAGAGCTTTAGTAACTAATCCTTCTATAATTCTTGCAGATGAACCAACTGGAAACTTAGATTCAAAAACAGGTGAAGAAATAATGAATCTATTCCAAGAAATTCATAACAAAGGTAATACAATAATTTTGGTCACTCACGAAGAATATATTGCTGAGCACGCTGCAAGAATAATTAGATTAAGAGACGGACATATAGAAAAAGATGAAATAATAAAACCACAAAAAACATCGCAACAAGTTATTAGCTAAACTAATGAGAATTTTTTTATTTGAATTAAATGAAGGTCTTGTAATTGCTTTAAGAGCCATTGCATCTAACAAAGTTCGATCGCTATTGACAATGCTTGGTATTTTCATCGGGGTTGCAGTTGTCATTACAATGTCAACAGCAATTAAGGGAATCGATAATTCTTTTCAATCTGGAATAAGTTCGCTTGGAACCGATGTTTTATATGTTGATAAATGGGCTTGGTTTACAAATGAAGAATGGTGGAAAATGCGAAATAGAAAAAACATTACTATGGAAGAATATTATAAATTCAAAGAGCTTGTTCGATTACCAGTTGCTGTAGCTCCTGTTACTAATACAATTCAAACTGTAAAATATAATGAGAGAAGAGTTGAGAATGTCTTTGTAAATGGCTCTACTGCGGACTATATCAAAACCACTAATTTTACTTTTGCACAAGGTCGATTTTATTCTGAAATAGAAAGCAATGCAGCGCGTCAAGTTGCTGTTATTGGAAGTGAAGTTGCTAAAAAACTTTTTCCAAATGTCAATCCTATTGATAGAACTATAAAGATTGGAGGAGTAAACTACAAAGTTGTTGGGGTCTTAGCAGAACAAGGAAGCTTTATTCTAGGACCTTGGAATCCAGATAATCAGGTTTATGTGCCAATTGAAACTATCTTCAAAAACTTTTTCAATCGCTCTTTTAAAACTATTACTATAAACGTTCGAGCAAATGGTCCAGCTATGTTAGATGAAACAAAATTTGAAGTTGAAGGAGTTATGAGGAAGGTAAGAGGATTGGCTTACAATCAAGAAAATGATTTTTCAATCAATCAACAAGAAGGTTTAGAGCAAACATACAAATCAATAGTCGGAGTTATTCAAATAGCGGGTTTATTTATTACTGGACTATCATTGTTTGTAGGAGCAATTGGAATTATGAATATTATGTTCGTTTCTGTCAAAGAAAGAACTAAAGAAATTGGATTGCGAAAAGCTATAGGAGCAAAAAAACGAACAATTCTCACACAGTTTCTTTTAGAATCTTCTGTGATTTGTATGGTGGGTGGAATCGCAGGATTGATTGCTGCAATAATTATGAGTCTATTAATAAACCAATTTATTCCGACATCAATACAAATAGACTCAGTTTTGATTGGAATATCAGTATCGTTAATAACGGGATTAGTTTCTGGCTTTGCTCCTGCATATACAGCTGCGAAAATGGATGCTGTTGAAGCTTTAAGATATGAATAATAGGTTTTTGTAAAATGAAAATTACTCAAATAATAATTCAATCTCTTCAATCAATTCGAACTAATAAACTAAGAACTTCATTAACCATTCTTGGAGTAGTTGTCGGCATATTTTCGATAATTGTAATTATGACAATCATCACTATGCTTCAAATAAGTATAGAAGAAGGATTATCACAACTCAATAAAAACACTTTTCAAATTCAAAAAAATGAAGCAATCTCAAGTGGTGGTCCTAGATTTCGCACTCAAAGACCAGATATTACAATAGAAGATATGTATAGATTAAAAGATATGCTTAAGAACGCAAAATATGTAGCAGCTGAACAATGGCAATTCGGAAAAGTTGTTAAATATGGAAACAGAGAAACTAATCCAAATATTCAAATCGCAGGAGTAACTGCTGATGCATTAAAAACAAATAACTGGAATATTCAATCTGGAAGAGAATTAAGAGAATTTGATGTCCAATACTCAGCAGATGTATGTATTCTTGGTAAAGATGTTGTAGAAAAACTATTTCCAAATATTAATCCAATTGGTCAATACGTCAGGGTTGATAAAAAAAATTTACTTGTCATTGGAATTCTCGAAGAGCAACCGACTTTGTTTGGACAGAGCAGAGATAATGTAGTGATTATGCCAATAACTACTTGGCAATCATTATTTGGTAAATACGGTAGAACTGTGAATATAACAGTTATGTCACATAGCAAAGATGATTATAATGAATTAATAGATGCAGCAATCGGGCATATGAGAAAAATTCGAAAGCTTTCTCCTTCAGAAGAAAACAATTTTTTCATTTATAGCAACGAATCATTAATAGGTCAAGTTAATGATATTACGGAGCCAATTAAATTAGGGTCAATTGCTGTTTCAATAATTGCTCTGATCGCTGCTGGCGTAGGTATAATGAATATTATGTTAGTTTCTGTGACAGAGAGGACAAAAGAAATAGGAATCCGAAAATCCTTAGGTGCAAGAAAAAAGTGGATTTTACTTCAATTCTTATTTGAAGCAGTTTTTTTATGTCTCTTTGGAGGGATTATTGGAATAATATTAGGTATAGGTGTAGGAAATTTTGCTGGAAGTTTTTTGAATGCTAAAACTGCAATACCCACAGATTGGGTGGTAATTGGTATAACACTTTGTGTAATTGTGGGAGTAGTATTCGGAACATATCCCGCATATAAAGCTGCCAATCTGGATCCAATTGAGGCTCTT
>JANWVQ010000058.1 GCA_025056745.1 Ignavibacterium sp. | reverse complement strand
TATTATAAAGTGAATAAATATTATAAAATACTGAGATATTTATTATTTCTATAACTTCTATTACGATACTCATTTTATTAAAGTAATTATTTTATAATTTATGGCGATGTTTGTCAAATGAGATTCTTGGAGATTGAGGTGGCTTTAATTGCTAATAAACTTTCTGTCAAAGAAATTGAAGCATTAGAAATACATCAAGTTCAGTTTGATTGTAGTGGATTAGAATAGAGAAATTATTATAAGTTTGAAAGTAAAAATAAGAGTGTGATTAAGAAGTTTGTCTTGATGAAATAGTGGCTTTTGAACTAAGTTTTTATTATTAAATAATCTTTTCATAAACGCTGCTCTAATTGGGTAGCTTTTTCAAATCATAGGTATCAACAAATGATATGACTTTTTGTATTGTCCTTACCTAACGCCCCATCTTGCTAATTTATTACTTATCTTTACTCTGATTAGTCCTGAAGATGTGCCAATCCATAAATTAATTCCATCAAAATGAATTGACCTTGCTTCAGAAATTTTTATTATTTCTTGACTGATATTATTTACTTTATGAGTTGTTAGATTAATTACTGCTAATCCTTTGCCAGTTTCTGTTTTTTTAATTGGATCAAATTCATATAAACCAGCAATTACATTATTACCAATTCGAGTTAAACAGAATACGCCATTGCCAGCAAGTCCATCAGATTTACTTATTCTTTTCCAATCAAATTTTCTGTTGTTAATGTAAATACCACCGATATTATATTGAGGATTATCTCGAGTTATGAATTCATCTGTTGCAAACCAGATTGAACTCTTTGTTGGAAGTATATCAGAAACAGAAACCATATCTCCTTCCGTAAGAAAAGCTCTGCTTTTATTGTTGAAGTAAGTCCAATTGTTGAATTGATTTTTAGAATCAAGGACTAATTTGTGAACTCCGAATTCTGCTCCGAACCAAATAACACTATCGCCATCAGCAGAGATTGTATTGATGTTGTTTGTTTTTGAGTTATTGCTGATAGTTCTATTAAATTCTCTGTAAGCGTTTTGTTTAACATCCAACAAAGTGACATTGCTAAATCTTCCAATCCATAAAAGATTTCTTTTTTTATCGTAATACAATGCTCTAATCCAATTACCGAATTCACCACCTTCTAAAAATTTTTTAACAGTCCATTTTTTACTTTTTCTGTTGTAGATATGAAGTCCCTCGTTTGATCCAGCCCAGATAAATTCTTCTGATGATGCCACACAATGGAAAAGATCACTATTTATGTCACCAGATTTTGTTGAAAAGTTTTTCCAAACTTCATCTTTAATTGAATATTCATAGATTCCTTGACCGTAAGTAGCTACCAAAAGAAAGTCTCTGTCTTGTTTAATGTCGGTAATTAATGCTCTATCGAGATAAACCCGAACATCTGATTGAGATAAAGATGAAAAGTTTAGAATAAGAGTTAGAAGGAAAATTTTAATTTTATTCATTACTCAAAATTCTGAAATGATGTTTGAAAATGTTCTTCAAATCCTGACTTAATAGCATCAGAAAGATTTGAAATATCAATATCTTTTTTCAATATTGTTTTCAAATCGATAGTAGAATTTTTTAACTCATTTAGAACTAAATCATAACGAGCTGAATCAATATTGAGGTAATCAACAATTTTAAGATGATAATTACCAATCAATATAGAACCGTGCTGAAGTATTACATTTCCAATTTTTCTTTGAGCACTTCCGACCAATTTTTTCCCTGAGTAATTTAATTCATAAATTGATGATACCGCAAAACAGATTGCTGCAATATCTTTTTTGTAAAAATCCTTTAAGTCGATTTGATGATTTTCTAATTCAATTTTTTTTAATTCAGGATCGAAAAATTCCAAGCCTTTTTTCAAAGCAAGATTTATCTGATTATATATCTCTCTTACTGATAAATTTGTAATTAAGGGATATATAACTGAGTAAGTTAATTCTTCTGAGTGCAGAATTGCTCTACCACCAGTCGGTCGCTTTACTACATCAATATTATCTTCTTTTGTTTTTTTTATATCTATTTCTTCAATGCTTTGATTAGCTCCAAGTGAGATACAATATGGATTCCATCTGTAAAATCTAAGAATGCAAGATTGGTTATTAATTTTCTTAGTGAGTTCAATATCAAATTGCATATTAAAGTTGCCATCATTAGAGCCAGTATCGACAAAAAGCCATTTCATTTACCAACAATACCTCTTGAACTATTGTTTAAGAATTTCAAAATTTCATCTACTATCTCATCGTTGGAAAATTTCTTTGCAAGTTCATTTTTTGCTTGACTGAAGTTAAGTCCTGAATTATATAAAATGTTATATGCATTTGTTATTGTGTTAATTTTATCTTGAGAGAAGTTATATTTTTCAAATAGCTCAAAATTTAAACCTAAAAACTTTATTGGTTTCTTCCCTGCAATAATGAAAGGAGGCAAATCCATTGAAACTTTGTAAGTTGACAAAACGGTAACGTATTTACCAACTCGACAAAATTGATGAGCTGAGGTAAAATCCTCCATAACAGAGAATTCATCTATTTCAACGTGCCCACCAATCTGAACGAAACTACCTATGAAAACATTGTCGGAAATAACACAATCGTGTGCAATGTGACTGTATTGACAAATTACAACATTGCTTCCAATTACTGTTTTTTCAGTAGCTTCTGTCCCTCTATGTAAAGTAGTAAAATCGCAAATAACAGAGTTATCACCGATATATAATAGAGAGTATTCACCGTGAAATTTTTTATCCTGAGGGATATGAGATATTGAAGCAGAATTTAATATTGTTACATTATTTCCTATTCTTGCACCATTATAGATTACAGAGTTAGAGCCGATTTTAGTATTATCACCGATTTCAACATCATCTTGAATAATAGAGTAAGCGCCAATAGATACATTATTACCTAATTTAGCTTTATTGCTTACTAAAGCAGTCGGGTGAATTTCAACCATTTATTACCTAGGTATAATTCCACGTTTAGATCTATCAATAAAATCGATTACATCTTTAGCCAAAGGTTCGTCTGGAAAGAGTTCTTTTATTTTATCTTTTGCCTGAGAGACGTTTAATGAAGAATCATAAATGAGTTTATAAATCTTTTTTAATGTTTCCATTTGTTGTGAAGAGAACCCACGTCTTTTTAATCCTACTGAGTTTAATCCGATATATCTCATTGGTTCTTCACCAGCTAAAACAAAAGGAGGAACATCTTTAACAACTTTGAATGCTGCTCCAACCATTGCGTGTTTGCCAACTAAACAAAATTGATGAATTGGAGTTGAACCTCCAATAATTGCCCAATCATCAATTTGAACATGACCTCCAATCTGAACAGCGTTTACTATTATACAATTATCTCCGATTTTGACATCGTGAGCAATATGTGAGTAAGCCATCAAAAGCACGTTCTTACCTATTGAAGTAAATCCTCCTTCTTTTGATGCTTTATGAATAGTTACAAATTCGTGAATTACTGTATCATCACCGATTGAAACAAAGGAGTGAACATCTTGTATTTTTGAAACTTGAGGGATATGGGAAATCGAAACTCCCTGATAAATCTTACAATTATTCCCAATTCTTGCACCATTATAAATAACACAATGCGAAGCAATTGAAGTATTATTTCCTATCTCGACATCATCATAAATTATAGAAAAAGGTCCAATAGAAACATTGTCACCAATTTTAGCATTATTGCTTACAATTGCAGTCGGATGAATGTTAATCATTTATTCAGCTTTCTTTGGTCTATCAACTATTCCAGCCATAAAATCTGCTTCAGCTACTAAATTGCCATCAACATAAGCTTTTCCAGACATAGTTACAACTTTCGTTTTCTTTTGAGTTAATTCAACTTCGATAACCATTTGATCGCCCGGGACAACGGGTTTTCTGAATTTTGCATTATTGATTTGCATAAAGTAAACAAGTTTTTCAGCAGGATCAGGAAATGCATTCAATAAAAGAATTCCGCCAGTTTGAGCAATTGATTCGAGAATTAAAACTCCCGGCATTACAGGTTGCCCAGGGAAATGTCCAGGGAAAAATGGTTCGTTTGCAGTTACAGATTTTACTCCTACAACCTTTTTATCAAGTTCAAGTGAAATAATTTTATCAACTAATAAAAATGGATATCTGTGAGGTAAGATTCTTTCGATGGCACTTGTATCAAAAACAACTCCCTCTGTTTTAACAAATTGATATTTTTTTACTAATTTCTTTTGTTGATAAAGTTTTCTTATCTGTTTTGCAAATTCAACATTAGCACGATGACCAGGTCTTGCAGCTAAAATCTGAGCTCTTAGAGGTGCACCTATTAAAGCTAAATCACCAATTAAATCCAACAACTTATGTCGAGCAGGTTCATTTCTAAAACGTAACTGTTTATTGTTTAGAATACCATTTTCACCAACAAATAGTTTTTCTGAAAAACCAAGTTTTCTTCTTAACTCTTCCATTTTAGCTTCATCTTTATCATCAACGATAACAATTGCGTTATCCAAATCACCGCCTTTTATTAGCCCTTCATTAGCCAACTGTTCAACTTCACTTAGGAAACAAAATGTTCGTGCTGGTGCAAATTCTGTTTCAAATTCTTTTTCCATATCGAACATACCAGAGTGTTGGCTTCCGAGAGCTGGATTTTGATAATCAATCATTACAGTAACGCGATAATTATCGAGTGGTAAAGCAACAATGTCTATTTGCTTATCTTCTTCGTGATAAATAAATGTTTCATCAATAATTAAAAAATCTTTTGGTGCCTCTTGTTCAACAATACCAGCTTGTTTAAGAGCTTGCACATAAGGTAAAGAGCTTCCATCTCCTACTGGAGGTTCAATTCCATCTAATTCAATAACAACATTATCAATTTGAAGTCCTACCAGCGCAGCCAATACGTGCTCTACTGTATGAACTTTCACATCTCCTATTCCTAATGTTGTGCCTCTTGAAACATCTACAACATAATCGACGAGAGCTGGAATTACCGGATTTCCACCGAGATCAACTCTAACGAATTTGATTCCAGAATTTTCTGGAGCTGGTTTGAAGGTCATTGTACAATTTGTGCCAGTGTGGAGTCCTTTTCCACTTAAAGAGACTTCTTTTTCAATTGTTCTTTGCTTATGAATCATAAACTCTCTTTAATTTTTAATAATTATTCTCCAAAATATAAATCTGTTCAAACATAAACAATTTTTTGAGGCTTAAATGAATTGGGGATTGTGAGATTAGATTGAATATGAAGTGAATTTTATTTTCCGTCTTGTATCGCCCAGTAAGATAAAAAAGTATCAATTATTCTAATTACTACGAACAGTCCGTTAGCCAACGGATCGAACCTGCAACCCTTCGGTTAATCCGTCAACTGACGGACTCCACCATTGATTAGATTCCAAATAAATTCTCTTCCTTTCTGTGACTTTAATTGTTTTTCTCTTTTCATCGCTTCAGATCTGGAATTATATTTTTCAGAATAAACTAGTTCCCAAGGGATGTATCTTTTAGTGTAAAAAGAAAGTCCGTTATTATGTTCAGATAGCCTTTTATCAATATCTGAGGTTTGACCGACGTAGATTTTGTTGTGAGATTTGGAGTATAAAACATAGACGATATACATAAATAAAAAACCTCAGAAAAATCTGAGGTTAACTTTGTTTGCTCCGCGAGCAGGACTCGAACCTGCAACCCTTCGGTTAACAGCCGAATGCTCCACCATTGAGCTATCGCGGAATTTAATTTTTCTTTTTCCTCTTCAACCCTTCGGTTAATCCGTCGGCTGACGGACTCCACCATTGAGCTATCGCGGAATTTAATTTTGTTTTTCTCTTTAACTCTTCAGTTAATCCGTCAACTGACGGTTTCAAGCTTTAAGCGATTGCAAATTAAATTGCTTTTGCTCAATTAAATCCGTTAACTAACGGATCTAATAACAACTTATTAAATAAGGAACAATATCTTTAACAAATTTCGGGAGCAAAAATAATAGTATATATTCACTTTGTCAAGAAGTTTAAAAAATAATATCAAAAAAGAAAAGATGAATTCAAACTAATTCTAAATGGCCTTCCAAATGAATTTATCATCTTCCAGGCAAATTCAACCTCTACTGGTATGAATCCTTTTCTTAAACCGAATCCAATTTCAACCAGAGGCTTTTTGAGAGTTTGTGTATAAAAAAGATTTATATCTGTAAGATTATTTTTCAAATTGCTCCATCCTGCGTTAAGAAAGCTATTTAATTGTAGATCAAATTTTGTTAGAAAATTTAAACTTAAAGCTCTGAATAATTCATCTCGAAAATCGTGTTCTATATTCAAATAAATAACTCTATCACCGAAAACTTCGTAAGTTCTTAATGTTCTGAATGTATTTGATGATGAAAGTAATCTTGGATTCCCAGGCAAAGCATACATAAGTTGAGGTGGGACGTTTCCAGAGGATAATCCGGCAAAAAATCGCATTGTTAATATTGAAAAACTAAATGTTCTGATAAATGTCTGATATGAAAATTCGTATTGTTTGAATGAAAAATTACTATTTAAAAAATCATCGTCTGAGTATTTGAAACCTAATGAAAAAATAAAGTAATCTTTTCCAAAAGCAGCTCTTCTTCTAAAATACCCGTCCTCAATATAATCTCTGAAATCAAATGTTAGTTGAAAACCTAAGATGTTTGATTTTCCTTCAGCAATTGGTGGATTATCATCAAATAATCGGCTTCGTCTGAAAATTGAAAAATCAGTATTCTTTCTTGCTGATTTATCAGTTCTATTTGATAAAGAGAGTTTGGCTTTTACGATAGAAGTTAATTCAGTTTGAAATTCGAAATCAAATCCTCTTTGATAGAAATAATCTTTATCATCATCTTTGAGGAAGAGCGAAGTTATTGTGTTATAAAATTCTGATAATTCATTTGTTTGTCTTTTTAGCAGAATTCTTTTAGTATTAAAAATATTAAAATCTATTCTTGTCGTTCTATAATCACCTAATAAATAAGATGTATTTATCTCTTGTTTGAACTTCTTATCAGAGAATCCATAGCTTATAGAAAGATTGGAATTTAATCTCATATCGAGTAATTCATTCATAAAAATTCCAAAATCTAAAGTATGTCCTTCGACTCTGTTGAAATGATACATTCTTAATGGTGCAGAAATAGAGATGTTTTCGTTAAGATTTATTTGAGAATTCAATAATGAAAAATCATCCCAAAATTTTCGGGGAATACTTTGTAAGCTGTCTATAATCCTAAACGCTTCAATTTCCTCTTCAGTGTTGGGAATTGTTTGAATGGTTGTCCAATAGCTTGAATCTTTTTTATCTGCATCTGGTAAAACTGAAATTACTGCTTTTGAAAAAATACTTCTTTCTAAATTTGAGTTTATTTTATAATTGAACAGGATTGTATTTAATTCAAATCCGAATCTTGCTATTCCTAAGAAATTTGCTTTAACAAAAAGTCTGTAATCAACAGGCATCATTACATTTTCAAATCTATCGAATTGTTGTATGATATTTACATTTTCAAATATACCCCCAATATTTGCAGCCTTGTTGAGAGTTAGATCTGCTTTTAAAAGTTCATAGGTATTTTCAAGAATAAATATTTTGCCAACTAAGCCAGGATCTAATGAGTCGTTTGGTTCGATATGAATTTGAAATACTTTTTGATTGTTGATTGCAGTTAATTTTTCAATATAAAAATAGTAATATCTCAAAGCTTCATCTGATAAAATTCCTGGCAACTTTCGACCAAAGAAGTTTATGTCGTCATTATAAAAATTTTGAACTAATCTTCCTCCAGTAAGGAGATTTATTGATGAAGGAAAATTCGATGATTGTTTTCTTGCTAAAATAATTTCTTTGTAATTATTTGGTTTTTCAAAATATCCTTTGGTGTGACTTTCCAAAATGCCTGTAACTTTAAGTTTACTTGTATCTGAGGATCCAACTCCGAGTCTAAATGCACTTGTTGATGAAGTAATAAATTCTGTTGTTTTTATAGTGCCTTTTGCAAAAGACTCAAACTCGTAGTTTTTAATTAGACTATCTCTTTGCTTCCTTTTTTCAATTGCTTTTTTGATTATTTCAATAGCAGGATTTTCTCCTGGTTTAACTACTATTTCAGGAAGATTTATTTCAGTTGGTTTTAAGAATATTTTAATATTAGATAAATCGTTATTAACATTAATTGAAATGGTATCAGCAACGTAGCCAATATATGAAGCAATCAACAAATAACTCCCTCTCTCAAGTTTTAATTCAAATTCTCCATTTGAATTTGATGATGTACCTAATGTTGAGTTAGCAACTCTAATATTGGCATAAATTAGTGGTGAATTATTTTCTTTATCATAGATTTTTCCTTTGATAGAAAAAACTTGGGGGAAAATATTGGTGCTTTGATACCAAATAATAAACATAAAAATGATTAATTTGCTTATAAATCTCATCATAAAAATTTAACTTAAGTTTTTAGTATAATAGATTTTTAATACATATTTTTGTTAACCCAAAATATATTAAGGATACTAAAATGAAAACAAAATTATTTTTAATTTTTCTTTTAATAACCACTTTTCTAACTACAAACATTATTTCTCAAGAGAATAATCAAGGAGTTGATCCAGAAGAAATTATCGAAAGATATATTTCAGCAATTGGTGGTGCTGAAAATTTGAACAAAGTTCAAGATCGTACTACCATTATGCGAGGCAATGCAATGGATCAAACAATAACTTTAATTATCAAGCAAAAAGCTCCTAATAAATTCAGACAAGAAATTAAAGTTGCCGGAATGGATCAAGTATTGATATATGATGGTGAAAAAGCTGTTATGAAAATTGGTGATCAACAAATGGATGTACCAGAAGAGCAGCTTGATCAATTAAAAGTTGAAGCAGCAATGGAATTGCTCCTAAATCCTGAGGAATATGGTGTTACATTTTCTTATGAAGGTGAAGAGATGGTTGACAACAAAAAATGTGATGTATTAAAAATGCAAACAGAAAGTGGTGTAATTTCCAAAATTTACTTTGATAAAGAATCAGGATTAAAAGTTTTAGAAAAGAAATCAACTGTTACTCCTATGGGCTCAATGGAACAAACAATTGAGTTTTCAGATTACAAAGAAGTTGCAGGAGTAAAATATCCTCATAAACTCAAACAATCATTCGGTCCTCAAAGCGTTGAAGTAACTGTAAGTAGTATTAAAGTAAATACAAATTTATCAGACGATATCTTCAAAATATCTGAATGAGAGAATACTCTGCAGTTGTTTTTGATTTAGGGCAAGTTATTCTTCCTTTTACTTATGACAACTTTATTAACTCCTTAAATCAAAGAAAATCTGGATTGGGTGATGAGTTTATAAAAAAGTATAATCAGAATTATCACATTCATAGAGATTTTGAAAGAGGAAAAATATCTGAGCAGGATTTCATAGACTTAATGTTGAATTGGTTAGATAATAAGTTAACTGCTTCAGAATTTTGTGAAGGATGGTCTAACATTTTCTCGGTGAATGAAAAAGTTGTAAGTCTTTTACCTAAGTTAAAAGAAAAGTATAAACTTTACCTTTTATCAAATACAAATTCAATTCATAGGAAATATGGATATAATCATTACGAATTTCTTAGAGAATTTGATAAGATTTTTCTTTCCTATGAAATTGGTTATGTAAAACCTGAAATTGAGATTTATAAAGCTGTTGAAAAGTATAGTGGTTTGCCTGCAGATAGACTCATATTTATTGATGATATACCTGATTATGTTAATGCTGCAAAAAGTTTAGGTTGGGACGGCATAAATTTCACAAATTATGAAAATTTAATGGAAGAACTTAAAATCAGAAACATTATTTAGTTTATTATGGAAGTAATTCACAATTCTAAAGAAAAATCTTTTTTGATACAAATTGAAAATGATATTGCCTACGTTTCATATAATTTGAATAACGAAGTTATGGATTTATACACGACCTACACTCCACCTCAACTTCGAGGAAAAGGCCTGGCTGAGAAGGTTGTCAGAGCTGCATTAGAGTATGCAAAGTCAAACAATCTGAAAATAATTCCTTCTTGTTCATACGTAAAAGTTTTTCTTGAAAGACATCCAGAATACAAATCATTAGTTAAATAATTTTTGGAGATGGCTATGAAAAAATTTCAAGCAATAATTTTTGCTTTGATAATTGTTTTAACATCTTTTAGTAGTTTTGCTCAAAATAAAAAGCTTTCTTTTCAACAAGTTTATCTTTTTGCCGAACCAAGATTGTTCAATAGCCCTCTTCAAATTCTTAAATGGTTGGATGATGAAAATTATTTAATTCAGAAAAGAAATCCATTCTCAATTGTAAAAGTAAATGCAAAAACCGGCTCAGAGGAAATTTTTATAGATTTCTCAGAATATGATGACATACTTTTAGAATATGAATTAACTATTGATAGCAGAATTGCTGTAAGTAATGATTACAAAGGTTATCTATTCGAGAAAGATGATAATCTTTATTACTTCAATATTGACGATAATAAAGTTATTCAATTGACCAATCAAAAAGCCAAAAGAAAAAATCCAACATTTTCTCCAGATGGAAAAAAAGTAGCATATACAATAAATAACAATCTATTTTATGTTGATGTCAATAAACAAATTGAAACTCAATTAACTTTTGATGGCAATGATACAATCAAAAACGGGTATGCATCTTGGGTTTATTATGAAGAAATACTTGGTAGGGCTTCAAATTATAGAGCATTTTATTGGTCCCCAAATAGTGAAATGATTGCATTTTTAAGAATGGATGATTCACCTGTGCCAAAATTCCCTCTTTATATAGCAGATGGAAATAGAGGAAAATTAGAATGGGAATTTTATCCGAAAGCTGGAGAACCGAATCCAAACGTTAGTCTTCATATAGCACACATAAAAAATAATAAAATAATTGATGTTGAAGAGGATAATTCGTTAGATCAATATACTGCCTGGGTTTTCTGGACACCAGATAGCAAAGAATTGTTTTATCAAGTATTAAATCGTGGTCAAGATCATCTTCAAATATTGGCGGCAAATCCACAATCAGGAAAAAGCAGATTTATTTATGAAGAAAAACAAGACTCCTTTGTCGAATTTTTTGAAGACATATACATCTTAAAGGAAAACAAAGGCTTTATTCTTAGATCCGATAAAAGTGGATACAGACATCTTTATTGGTATGATATGAGCGGCAACTTGAAAAAACAAATAACAGACGGAAATTGGACAGTTACAAAAATAGTTTTAGTTGATGAAGAAAATCAGAAAATCTACTTTGAAGGAAATAAAGACAATTCATTAGAAAATCATTTGTATGTAGTTTCATTCGATGGTAAAAATTTAATCAGAATGACAAAATCTGAAGGCACTCATTCAACAAGAGTTTCTGAAAAAGGTTCTTATTTTATTACAACTTACAGCTCGGTTACAAATCCGGGTTTCACAGAGTTATGTAATTCGAAAGGAGAATTGATAAAAGTTTTACTGGAAAGAAAAAAAGAAATATTTAATGAATATGAATTTGGAAAAGTTGAATTATTCAAAATTAAAACTAGTGATAATGTAGAATTACCAGCGATGTGGGTTTTACCGCCGAAGTTTGATAAATCCAAAAAATATCCGGTTCTATTTTCAATTTACGGTGGACCTGGTGGAAAAGATGTTAGAAATTCTTTTTCAATGTTTTTAGATAGATTTTTTATTTCACAAAATGATATTATTTATTTTGTAGTTGATCATCGAGGCAGTGAACATTTTGGTAAGAAGGGAATGTCATTAATGCATAGAAATTTGGGGAAATGGGAAATGAATGATTACATAGAAACGGTTAAATATCTTAAAACCCTTCCTTTTGTTGATACAACAAAAATTGGAATAACTGGTGGGAGTTATGGTGGTTATCTTACTTGTTTAGCATTAACACAAGGAGCTGATTATTTCAATTATGGAGTGTCTGATTTTCCGGTTACAGATTGGAAATTATATGATAATATTTATACTGAAAGATATATGGATACTCCTGTAGAAAATCCTGATGGTTATAAACAAGGTTCTGTTCTTACTTATGCAGATAAATACAAAGGTTATTTATTAATCACACACGGCACTTTAGATGATAATGTCCATATGCAAAATACAATTCAACTAATTGATAAATTGATTTCGTTGAATAAAGATTTTGAAGTAATGCTATACCCAAATGAAAGACACGGCTACGGGTTTCCAAAAAGAAATCATCAATATCGTGAATATGTCCAATTTTGGTTCAGACATTTATTAAATAAAGATTTTAAGCTTGAGGAAAACTAAATTACCATCTCAATTTTTGAACGAAGTTTTTCAATAATTTCTTGAAGATGAATATCCGATTCTAAGTTTTTAGTAATTTGATTGTAAGCGTGAATTACAGTTGAATGATCTTTTCCACCGAAGTATAGACCAATAGTTTTTAATGAATTGCTAGTGTATTCTTTAGATAGATACATAGCAATTTGTCTGGCAAAAACTATTTCTTTTTTGCGGGTTTTTTCTCTTATTTTATTTTCTGGAAGAGATAAAAACTCACATACGATTTTGGTAATATCATCAATACCCAAACTTATTTTTTTATCAGAAGCAATTTCTTTTACAATTTTTTTTGTTAATTCCATATCAATTTCTTTTGAACTAATAGTAGCAGTAGCGAGCATCTTTATCAAACAGCCTTCCAACTCACGAATGTTTGAAGTTATGTTCGTAGAAATAAATTCAATAAGTTGGGGTGATAAATTCATCCCAAATTCTTGGGCTTTGCTGTTAAGAATTGCAACTCTCGTTTCAAAATCTGGTGGTTGAATATCGGCTTGTAAACCCCATTTAAATCTTGAAATTAATCTATCATCAAGACCTTTTAATTCCTTTGGAGGTTTATCACTTGATAGTATAATTTGTTTTCTTGATTGATGAAGGTTATTAAAGATATGGAAAAATAAATCCTGAGTTTTTTCTTTACCTGATAAAAATTGGATATCATCAATGATTAAAACATCGAGAGTTCTGTAAAAATTTTGGAACTCATTAGCTTGGTTATTTTGAATTGCATCGACAAATTTTCTTGTAAAATCGTCCGATGATATATAAAGTACTCTTTTGTCTGGGAACTTTTCTTTTATACGATTTCCTATTGCTTGAATTAGGTGAGTTTTCCCTAATCCCACTCCACCATAAACGAAGAAAGGATTGAACGAAGTCTCACCAGGATTTTCACTTATTGCAAGCCCTGTCGCTCTGGCAAGTTGATTCCCTTCTCCCTGAATAAAATTAGAAAACTGATATCTTGGATTTAGATTAGATTCAATTGGAGGTAAGTTTTCTTTCTTACCATTTGTTCCGTTGTTTTTTATTTCAACGAAATGAATCGGAGATTTTTCATTTTCTACTTCTTCTTTCACTACAAATGAAATCTTTGCATCAGTTCCTAGAACGTTTTGGACAGATTTAATTAAAATTGAATGATAATGTTCTTCTATCCATTCCCAAAAAAACTGAGTAGGAACTTGAACGATTAATGTTTTATTTTCGATCTGCAACGGAACAATTGGGCTAAACCAAGTATTGTAAGTTATCGGTTTTACTTGTTCTTTAATTAGTGATAAACATTTTTTCCAATAAAAGCTGGCATCTTTATTTACATCTGGGTCTTGTTTTTCTATGAGTTTTACTTTTAATTTATCCACCATCTGACCATTTATTAAGTTTATGATTTTAACATTATTTTAACTTTAAGTCCATATTAATAAAGAAATTAACAATTTATCAACATCATATTGAAATGTCTAAGACATTATTTTTTAATAAGTTACAAAAAGCCTTTAAAAGAGTTTAACAAAATGTAATTAACAATTAACACTTTAAAGTTGTGAAACGTTTTCACAAATTTGAGTTATTAACAATTTATCCACAATTTTTAAGAGCTCTAACTTTACCGAAAAATAATCAGTTTGTTTTAATCAATCAAGAATTTCATCAAAAAAATTTTTATTTCAATCTCTTTTTTTTAGAAAATAGGAGCAATAAAAATTTTTATGATTTTTAATTAGTGTTTTATTATATTTGTTGCTCAGAATTTTTGAAAGGAGTTTGAAAATGTCAAGAAAATGCCAAGTTACAGGAGTGGGAGTAGTTTATGGAAGTAGTATTTCTCACGCCCACAATAAAACTAACAGAAGGTTTTTACCGAATCTTCAAAAGAAAAGAATTTGGGTTCAGGAGCTCAATAGGTTTGTCACCTTGAAACTAACAGCAAAAGCTCTAAAAACAATTGGTAAAAACGGTACAGCTCATATCGCAAAACTTATTAAAGAAAAGAAAATTAAAGTTAGATAATAACTCTCGGCTGTCTAAAAAGGATAATCTTTCTAAACTCGCCATTAAATAATAACAATAAATCTTGACTTTTTAGACAGCTATTTCAGTATAAATTTAATCCCCACTTTAATAGATGTATTAAATCAATAAATCACGATTCCAAAACTTATTTAATATTACAAATCAAAATTTTTCAGTATCATTTTAGATATTGTATCTCCAATGCTCAAAGATGCTGTAGCTGCAGGGGAGGGAGCATTTAATACGTGTATCATATTGTTAGTCTGAATAATTCTAAAATCATCTATAAGATTTCCATTTCGATCAAGTGCTTGAGCTCTAACTCCTGCACCACCTTCAATAAGATCATCTTCTTGAATTGATGGAATTAATTTTTGTAATGATTGAACAAATAATTTTTTGCTGAATGATCTTTTGAATTCTTCAAATCCCATTTTATAATATCTCTTCGCCATATACCAAAATCCATTGAATGTAAGCATATTGAATATTTGAACAAGATCAATATCAGATTTTTTATAACCTTCTTTTTTAAATGCCAAAACAGCATTAGGGCCGCACTCCACTCCACCTTTTATCATTCTCGTAAAATGAACACCAAGAAATGGAAATTGTGGATCCGGGACTGGATAGATCAGATTCTTAACTAAATATTCCTTATCTTTTTTCAACTTATAATATTCGCCTCTAAATGGAATTATTTTTACTTCGGGTTTCAATCCACATAGCTCAGCAATTTTATCAGAGTGAAGCCCTGAACAATTAACTAAATAATCTGCGGAAAATTCATCATTATTAGTTTGAACTACGATTTCATTCTTATGGAAAATGATTTTCTCAACTTTTGAGTTTAGTTTAATTAAACCATCCATTTCAATTATTAATTCTGCTAATTTTTTACTTACTGAAACATAATCTACAATTCCTGTGTAAGGTACATAAATTGCCGCTAATCCATTTGCATAAGGTTCATATTCTTTAATTTCATCTTTGGATAATCTTTTAATATCGCTCAGGCCATTTTGAATGCCTCGTTGTTCAATCATTTCAAGTCTTTCAATTTCTTTTTCATTAGTTGCTAAAATTATTTTTCCACATCTTTCGTGAGGGATGCCGTGTTTATAACAAAAATCATACATCATCTCTCTGCCGATTGCACAATTGCGTGCTTTGAGTGAGCCTGGTTTATAATATATGCCAGAATGAATTACTCCACTGTTATTACCTGTTTGATGTTTAGCTACCTGATCTTCTTTTTCCAAAAGAATTAAATCAATTTTGGTATTTTCTAAGAGTTTAAATGCTGAAGCGAGACCAACTATCCCACCACCGATGAAAATTATTTTTTTACTATTTTTCATATAAGATTTCAAATGAACTAATATTAAATTAATATCGTTAGCAAATATGTTGTTATAAATTAAATAATAAAAGTAAAATGAATAAATCACAAAAAATTCTTTTTTCTATCTCGGCACTAATTATAATTTCAATATTAAGTTTTTGGTTAATTCAAGGTGGCGAACTGTTCACAAAAACTAAAATATTAGTTGATAACACTAGTGAATTAGATAAAGCATTAGGTATCAAAAACGAAGTTTGGGTAGATAAATTTATTTTAGGCTTGGACTACTCAGCTGTTATAATTTTAGGAGTTTTGATAATTACGTTTTTAATAAATTATTATCTAAAAACTAAAAGAAAGGAGCTCTAATGAAAAAAACTATTTTATTCTTAACATTTTTCTCATTTACTTTAATAACATTTGCTCAAGGTTTTAAGGTATCATCATCAGGTGAGAAAACATTCAATTTCACAGATAAAGGGAAAAGAAATCAGGCTTCGTTTTATAGCTCTACACCATTAGAGGACATCACAGGTTTAACTAATGATGTTAATGGTAAAATTACATTAACTGTAAATAATATTAAATCAATTAAAGGTGAATTTTTTGTTACAACAGCTTCTATCAAAACAGGAATTGATTTAAGAGATGAACATTTAAGAGATGAAAACTGGTTAGATGCTGCTAAATATCCCGAAATAAAATTTTCCTTAAAGGAAATAAATGAAGTCAAGCAACTTGCCGATAATCGACTTCAAGTAAAGTTTAGTGGTGACTTCACATTAAAGGGAATTACCAAAAAAATATCAGGCGAAGCTACTTTAACTTATCTTGTCGAGAGTGAACAAACAAAACAGAGAGCACCTGGAGACCTTTTGGGTGTTCAAGCAAAATTTAAAGTAAACTTATCAGATTTTGGTATAAAAAATAAAATTGTTGGTCAAAAAGTTGCAGAAGTTGTTGAAGTAAGTGTTAATATGGTTGGTTCAAGCGCTATGTAATTTAGAAAAATAGTGAGTTTGTCAGACGCTCATTTCGAAAATTTTTCAGTCGAGATGAGCGTTTTTTATTTAACAAAAAAAGTTCTTTTACAATAATATCTGATTTTCACTTGCATTTATTATTAAAAAATTTTGTTTCAGAAGTGATTGATATTTGGTATTGAAGAGATGGTGACCCATTAGAATATTTCATCGACAAATATTTTTATTAAAAAACAAATTTCCTGATGAAGAACATAAATTTCTGACTCGTGAAAAAACTGCAATTAAAAATTAATTATTCTTTTGAAGGAAGATTGAATTTTAGGTAATAACTTGTTGAACAAGTTGGCTAAGAAAGATTTATTCGAGATTTTTAACTTTAAAGAAGCAGATATGAAAATTAAAGCTTCAATTTTTATTATTTGTATTTTACTTGTATTAGTTACTATAAACTCCTGCACAGAAAGAGAATTATTTGATAATAACTTTATTCTTCCTTCTGTATCGGGACTTTATACTGAAATCTCCGGGACTGTTTCTGGAAAATTAACAAAAGAAAAATCGCCTTATTTGATAACAAAGGATTTAATAGTTGAATCAGGTGATTCATTGATCATTGAACCTGGAGTAGTTTTATTTTTTAATGAGAGATGTAAATTTTTAATCAAGGGATACATAAAAGCAGAAGGAACAAGAACGCAAAGAATTTATTTTACATCTTACAAAGGTAGTTGGAATGGACTTTCTTTTAACAGCTCAGTTGATGGAAGTAAATTAAAGTTTTGCATTATTGAAGAAGTAAATAAAATCGAGGAATCAACTTTAGAAAAATCTGGATTAGACTTTGTAAATGCCTATTGTCAAATACAAAATACTATCTTTAGAAAAAATTCAAATGATTATTCACATTTCATAAGTTGCACTAACAGCTCGATTTTAATATCCAATTGTATTTTGACAGATAATACTGCAAAAAATTTTGTAATTAATGCCATCAATAGCAGAATAAGGTTGATTAATAATGTTTTTTATAACAATCAATCAAGGGAAGAACAACCAATTATCTTTGTAAAAAGATCTCTTAATACAGAAATTCAGAATAATATTTTTTATAAAAATAAATCAAAAGAAGAAATTAAGACATCAGAAAGTGACACAAATAAGATTATAATTGATTACAACTTTTTCGGTAGCAACTCAAATGATCCTCAATTTTGGAATTATGAAAATTTTAGGCTTTATTACACCTCCCCTTGCATTGATGCAGGAAATCCTTCACCAGAATTTAATGACTTAAACGGTACCCGAAATGACCAAGGTGCTTACGGCGGTCCAAATGGTAATTGGTAAAATTAATTGATCTTCTTTGAACTGAACTGTTGTGTTTCATTTTGATAAAAGTTGTTAGATTGATACAAATCACAATAGTAAAATGTTGAATTTTTTAAAGATTTCAAAGCTTTTTTAGTGGTATGATTATTAATCTCCCTTTGAAAGGTAAATAATTCAAAGGGAGATAAAAATGGAAAACACGATACGAAAAAAAATCCAATTAGTTATATCAATATTAGTTTTATTTGCATCAATTATAAATGGATTCACTGGCGGAAGTCCAAATAGTCCTGAAGGTTTCAGCAATGCAAAAGTTTTTGGAACTAATGTTGGAGCAAATGTTAGTTTTACAAATCCTTATAATCCATCTCAAACTATGAATGTTTTTGCTGGTACATTTAGAGGTGAGATTGATGGAAACAATGCTAACTTTTTTTGCGTTGATATTAGAAATCCTTTAGCAATTTGGACAGCACAAAATCCTCATATTTACACAGATACAAGTTATACCCCTTCACAAATTACATATATTCTTAATAATTATTATCCTCATAAAACTTATCCATACCCTGGAGCTCTAAGCACAGCAAATAATGAGGCAGCTGCAGTTCAATTGGCAATTTGGCATTTTGCTGATGGTGTTAATTTAAACACAGTTACAAACGCAACCTTAAGAAACAGAGCAATTCAAATAGTTAATGATGCAAATGCAAATCATAATAATATGACACCACCAGCAACTTTAGTCCTTATGCCTGCAATTCACAATTTACCTTGGGGAGCAAATGCAAGTTTTAATGTCTTAGCTTATGACTTAAACGGAAATCCTTTAGCAAACAGAACAGTAAATGTTTCAGTTTCTTCTGGAACATTAAACTTTAACTCTTTAGTGACAAATTCAAGTGGCGTTGCTGGACCTTTTATTGTTACTCAAGGTTCAAGTAGCTCAGCAAATATAATTGCAACTGCTACAACTATAATCCCACAAGGTACAAGATACGTTCATAGGACAAGTCCAAATAGTTATCAAAAGTTAGTATTAGCAACGCCAACAGTCGCAACAAGTACAGCCTATGGTTCTATAACTTGGTTACCAAACGCTGACTTGAGAATAACAAAAACTGTTTCAAATCCAAATCCTCAACACAATCAACAAATTAGTTTTACAATAACAGTATATAATGACGGACCTTCTACTGCAAATAATGTAAAAGTTTCTGAAATATTAAATGCTGCATTTGTTTATGTTTCCTCAAATGCTACAGTAGGAAGCTACAATCCAAGCACTGGAATATGGAATATTGGAACTTTGCCAGCCAATTCATCAGCAACCTTAACTATCAATGTTACTGTAGATTTTCAGTTATTGACTACAAATAGTTTAAACTTTGGAGTTGCAAAAGATTTTAATCTATTTGTTTTAGAAGATTTATTCCAGCCCTCATCAGATACAGAAGGTAAAGTTGCTGTTGGAAGGAATGCTTTCTTTGCTAATTACAGTATTGGTGATAGATTACCTAATTCAAATGGGACAGAAGACGTTCTTATTGTTGGAAAGAATTTGACATTCTTAAGTGGAAGAGTTTATAATGGTAATGTTGTTTATGGTGATACAACTAATCTTCCAATCTCAACTGTAAGTATCTTAGAAGGTTCTTTGAGAAAAGATAATGTCATTAACTTTAATGCTGCAGCATCTTACTTGAATGGTTTGTCAAATTCATTAGCTGCTTTTCAACCAAATGGAACAGTTAATTTGCAATGGGGTGGTATATTTATGAATGGAAATAATCCATTCGTCAATGTATTTAATATTTCCGGTTCTGATCTTTCATCTGCAAATAACGTTGAAATCAGAACTCCTGCTGGTGCAGTTGCAATAGTTAATATCTCGGGAAATAATATCTCTTGGAGTGGTGGATTAAGTTTATTTGGAACAGATAAACAAAATGTTATCTTCAATTTTTATCAAGCAGATTCATTAAAAATTCAAAACATTGCTGTTCTCGGTTCAATCTTAGCTCCTAAAACACACGTTAATTTTGTTTCTGGTGTTCAAGAAGGTCAAATGATTTGTAAATCTTTGGTGGGAATGGGACAGTTCAACCTCGCCAATTTCATTGGAAATATTCCTGCAGATACTACAATCTACAATATAGTAGAAATTATTTCATCTGATAAAAATGATCCCGATTCATATCCAAATAATGGTAATGTAAACGAAGATGATTATGCATCAGTTGCAATTTACATATCTCACGTAAATGCTGGTGGTAATGTTGGTGGTGGAAATAACTTATCTAACTGGACTCAAGTTGGTAATGTTGGTTTTAATCAAATTGTTTGGTCTTTGACTAATGATTTAAGTGGAAATCTTTTAATTGGAACTGTAGGTGGAAAAATATTCAGAACTACTGACAATGGTGTAACTTTTGATTTAATAAATGCTAATATGAATGTTGGATTTATTTGGTCACTAATGGTAAATAATGACGGAAGTATTTATGCAGGAACAGAGCAAGGGTTATTTAAATCCACCAATAATGGAATGACTTGGCAATCAACTTCTTTAACTGGTGCTGATGTTAGAGCAATTGCAAAAGATAATTCAGGAAATATTTATGCTGGCCTATTTGGTCAAGGAATTTATAAATCCACAAATAATGGCAACACTTGGACTTTGGTTAATAATGGTTTAACATCTTTAGCAGTTCAAAGTATAACAATTACTCCATCAAATGAAATTTTTGTTGGAACTTTTGGTGGTGGTGTTTATTCAAGTTTAGATGGTGGTAATAGCTGGAATCAAAAACCAATCGGTTACAATTATGTATGGGCTTTGACTTCATCATCCAATGGAATAATTTATGCTGGAACTTACGGTAATGGTGTATATCGTTCGACTGATAATGGCAATACTTGGATTAAATCAAGTTCATATCCAGCAAATTATGTTTATGCACTTTCTGTTGATGGAAATGGTAATTTATATGCAAGTAGTTGGGAAGCTGGTGTATTTTCAACAAATATAAATTCTAACTCCTGGCAACCAATAGGTCTTGGTGGATTTGGTGTTAGCTCAATTATGGTTAATTCTATGAGCAATGCTGTTTTTGCTGGAACAAGCAATGGTTTGGTCTTAAGATTGTCAGATGCTCCACAATCAGTAAACAACAATTTTGAATTACCAAACGAATTCAAACTTGAACAAAATTATCCGAATCCATTTAATCCATCTACAACAATTGAATTTTCAATTGCAAGCAAAGAGAGAGTAACTTTAAGTATATATAATTTACTTGGTGAATTAGTTGAAACATTAATAAACGAGGAACTTGAAGCTGGTGTTTATAGAATAAACTTCAACGGATCGAATTTAACTAGTGGAATATATGTATATCATATTCAAGCAGGTAATTTCTCGGCATCTAAGAAAATGGTTCTTGTTAAATAAGATTTATTAATCGCTTCAAAATAAGGCTGTCTTTTCTATAAAAAGGACAGCCTTTTTTGTTTTTAGTGTATTCTTTAATATTAACCAACCTCAATAAATAGCAAATCATTTTATGTGACCAAAGTAACAGCTTTCTATAAAATAATGTTTTCTTTAATTCAAAAATTGCAATTGGAAACTTTTTTCCTTAAGTTTAGAATGTAATTCAACCAACTTTATAAGGAGGAGTGAATATGAAAAATATTCTTTCTATAATCATTTTCTCCACTCTCTTTATCTCCCCAACCCTATATTCTCAAGATTATGCAGCCGCATTAAAATTGAGCACAACGGGAATAACTGCTGAAGCTATTAGATCATTTAGCCCAAATTTTAATGCAAGATTAGGATTTTCTTTTTTCTCTTATAGTGTTAATGGTGGAGGAGGTACTGGAGATGATTACTCATTCGATGCTAAGCTTGGGTTGTTCTCAATCTCAGCATTAGCTGATTATTTCCCATTTGAGCGAGGGCTGAAATTAACTGCTGGTTTTGTTGTTAACCTGAACAAGTTTGAAGCCAATATGAAACCAGCAAGATCATATACAGTTGGCGGGGATGTTTATACCCCTGCTTTGCTTGGAACGATGAATGCAAATATCAGTTTCAACAAAATTGCTCCATACATCGGCATTGGGTTTGGTAATCCAACTGCTGGTTCAAAAGGTTTAGGATTCTCTTTCGATATTGGTACTATTTATCAGGGCCCACCAAAAGCAAAACTTTCTGCTAGTGGCTTAATTGAACCATCAGCTTCCCCAGAGCAACAGAAAAAGTTCGAAGAAAATTTAAGCTGGTTTAAATGGTTTCCAGTTTTCTCTTTTGGGTTGACTTATAAGTTTTAGGAGGTCATTATGAATAAAAATTTACTTATAATATTCTTTATTGCAGGGCTGTTAGCATTCTTTCCAATAAGTTGTGATATAAAAAGCCCTATAGAAGGAATATCCGTTAAAGTTAAAAACATACCAAGAACTACATCAATCAGAGTTGAGTTCTTAGATCAAAATGCAAAAACATTGGTATCTACTCCGATAACATTAAAGTTTGGTGGTCGAAATAAGAATGATGTTATAACTGATGTTAATCAGCCGATATCTCAAATGACTGTTCGAGATGGAATAGCTTATTTCGCAATTAAAGACAATATTATTCCAACAGCAGAGAATCCTGTTGAAGTAATATTGATAGTACAATCTTCTCAGTATCTCAGCACATCTTCTAAATTGTTAATTACAAAAACAGGATCAAATTCATTTGTAGTTAATTTGTTAAAACCTCCAGTTAATCCAAACATACCAGCACCAGCAGGAATTACAGCAAATGAACAAAGTTTTGGAAATATTGCAACCTCAGCAGGAACAACTGTCAACATTGTTGCAAACTCCGGGGGTAATATTAGAAGTATTTTAACAGTGCCATCAGGAACAATTTTAAGAGATGCAAATGGAAACGCATTATCTGGTAATGTAAGAACTCAAATAACATATTTCGATGCTACATCTCGTTCAGCTATACCATCATTTCCTGGAGGTTTTTCTGTTAATACAAATACCTCAGGCAATGGTGCTTTCGTGACTGCAGGTTTTTCTGCTATTAATATGTTTGTTAACGATACTCCTGTTGAAAGCTTTAGTCGACCAGTGTCTGTTCAAATTCAAGTAAATCCAAATACAAGAAATCCTATTACAGGCACTACTGTTCGCCCAGGTGATCAAATCCCTATGTGGAGTTATAATGAGTCCACTGGTACTTGGAATTTTGAGGGCAACTATACTTTACAATCTTCAATCGGACCTGATGGAAAGCAAGTTTTATTTGTTGAAAAATCTGATGTTACGCATTTATCTTACTGGAATTTAGACTGGTATTTCAATGCCTGCTATTTGTCGAGTAAAATTAAATTTGTTGGAGGTTGTTGGGATTTACTTTATTGGTATATAGAATACGAGAATGGTCAGGGATTTTTAGGAAGTGGTTCTGTATTTTCAAATGATCCTGAAATAGTTTTCTTAAATGCTCCAAGTAATACACCTGTGAGAATATTAGCTTTTGAGAGTTTTAGTGATTTAATCAACTATTATTACAATCGAAATCAATCATTATTAAGAGGTTCCTTATTAGTTCAAAATTTATGTGCTGGAACTACTCAGACTTTTAACTTGCAGGTGAATACTCAATCAAGTGGTCAAACTGTTAATTTAACTGTCAGAGGAAGATGTCCAAATGGAAATATATTGGATCAAGGAACACTTGATATTGAGATATTTAAGAATGGTTTTTGGCAACACGCTGGTAGAATAATCAATGGTCAAATCACTCTTAATTGTTTACAAATAGGGCAGACTTATAATTTCAGAGCTTATTACAATGGGCAATATTATTACAGAGAACAACAGATTACCTCTGCTAATATGGTTATTGAAATTCCATTGCCCGGCGATATTGATTTTTGTAACTAATTTGATTGTTGAGGAATCCCGAGGAAATTACCTCGGGATTTTTTTAATATTTATCTACCTGAATACTAATCTTTGTTATTTCTCCATATTTTGAAACAACTTTTTCAATCTCAGAAGCTTTACCTACTATAGTGAATTGTAAATTTTCTTTTGGAAAATATTTATGAATAATTCTATTTGCCTCATCTACTGATAGAGAATTAATTGTATTCTCAAAATCATTTATGTAAGAATCATCTAATCCATAAATGAATTTCTGAACAAAAAACGATGCAAGCTGATTGCTTGTTTCGTAGTTTGGAGGAAATTGTCCTTTAATATAATTCTTAGCTGAAGTTAAAGTTTCTTCGTCAATACCTTTTTCGAAAAGTCTATTATATGTTTTTAACGCAAGGTCTATTGCTGCTTCTGTGTTTTTTGTTTGAGTGAAGCTTGACATCGCAAAAGTTCCGGAGTATTTGTATGAAGCAAATCTGCTTCTTGCTCCATAAGTTAATCCTGCATTAACACGAAGTTCGTCATTTAACCAAGAAGTAAATCTTCCACCTAAAATTGTATTTATCACCTCGATTTTAATTTTGTCTGGATTACTCATCGGAACTCCATATCCACCAATCATAAAAGTTGTTTCATACGAATTATCTTTATCAACAAGATAGACTCTAGGTTTATTAAATTGTTTTGGTGTTATGCGAATATCATAAATTAAACGATCAGATTGAGGATTCCAGTTTTCAAATTTTGCTCTGATTTTTTCTTTCATTTCTGAGTAATTAAAATCTCCAACAATAACTATTGCAGAATGTTC
>JANWVQ010000100.1 GCA_025056745.1 Ignavibacterium sp. | reverse complement strand
TGAGGTAGAGATAAGCATATATAATTCGATAGGTCAGAAGGTAAAGGAGTTGGTAAGAGGAATAAAGGAGGCGGGATATTACAGTGTAAGTTTTGATGGAAGTCAGTTACCATCAGGAACGTATGTATATCAGATGATAGCAAAGGGAAGTGAGAAGTCATTTATTCAATCTAAGAAAATGACTTTAATTAAATAAAAATAATTTAAGTAGCTCATCTCAAAAGGTGAGCTACTTTTTTATTAATTCTTTTCTTTGATCACATTTTAATTCTAATCAATACTTTTTTCTAATATAAATCAAATTGAATGTTTTAAAATCAGGATATATCAAATTGTAGATGATATTTATTTTTTATGAATATGAACTTACTGTATATCTTTTTTCTTAAGAGAAAATACAACTAACAAATAAAAAATTATTATAAACAAGACAATGATCGTCAGATCCAACGGAAGGTTATCAGGGTTAAAACCGATTGAATTAATTATATAATTATTACTTTCCCCAAATTCAATTATAAGAGCTCCTTCAAAAGCCCATCTACTAATCATAAAGCCCGCTAATATCTTTATGAATTCACTCATATCTGCGAACTTGCTTATTAATCCACCTAAAATGACCTGAGGTATTAATATTATTGGCATTAACCCCATTGCAGCTTCATTAGTCTTTACAAATGAGGAAACAAACAATCCTATCATTAGAGATGATAATGAAACTAAAAATAAAAATAATGTTAATTCAACAAATCCAGATTTAAGTTCCAATGATGATATTGTGATAAAGGATAAAATAATTGATTGAATTAAACATAATATGGACAATATGAAAACTTTTGATAGAATATAGGATGGAATCTTTAAGAAAACCATTCTTTCTCTTTTATAAATAGATTGTTCGCTAACAATCTCTCTTGCTGCGTTTGAGCATCCCAACCATATCGCAGCGATTGTTAATACAAACAAAGCAGAAACTTTTCCTTCTTGATTCGAAAATACTAAAGATATTAAAAAAGCTATCAAAGGTGCTTGAAGAAGAAGTATAAGTGTACTAATCCTATCTCTTAACTTAATCTTTAAATACCGACTTGATAATGTAAAAAACTGTTTTAAGTCTATTTCTCTTCTTTGTGAATTATATTTCTCTCTGTTGGGTAATTGTTTTATCTTTTCTGATTGACGTGATTCAACATAATCTTTGTAATAATTTGAATTCTTATACTTTGATTGCCAAAAATCAGTTGGCTTCTCGTTTAGTTTATCAAATATCTCATAAGGCTTATCGACTTGAAAGTATTTTACGGCTTCATTAGCAGGTCCGAAATAAGCTAATTTACCTCCTTTAGTTAGAACAACCAGGTGAGTTAATATGTTAAAATTTTCCTCAGTTATATTATGCGTAGTTAGAATTACTATTTTGCCCCTGTCAGCAATACTTTTGAGTAACTTCATAACATCCATATCAGTTTTGGGGTCGAGGCCACTTGTAGGTTCATCTAGAAATAGAATGGATGGCTCTGTTAATAATTCTTGCCCAAGATTTACTCTTTTTCTTTGGCCACCACTAATTCCTTTCTTCTCTGGTGAGCCGATTAAAGTATCTGTGGCATCTGAAAGATTTAGTGTCTTTATAACTCTATTAACTTGTGGTTCAATTTCAGTATCAGTGTAATTATTTATTCTAAGCTTTGCTGTGTATTCTAAGGACTCTTTTACTTTTAATTCACGATGTATGATATCATCTTGAGGAACATATCCAATTTGACCTTTGAAAGAATCAAAGTTTGAAAAAATTGACTGTGAATTAATAAATACATCACCATTTGTTGGTTTGACAATTCCATTCATCATTAGCATAAGTGAAGTTTTACCAGCTCCACTAGGCCCTATCAAACCTACGAATTCTCCAGGATATATTGTTAAAGATATATTATCAATTATTGTTTTATCATCAACGATAAATGATAAATTCTTGGCAGTTAATGTAACATCACCTGAAATCTCTCTTTTGGATTTGAAAAGATTTTCCAGTAAAAGAGGAATACCACCTATTGTTATTACATCATTTGAATTTATCTTAATTCTTTTTACTGGCTTTGAATTAATATAAGTCTTATTTGCGCTTCCCAGGTCTTCTATGAACCAATCATTTCCAATTCTTTCTAACTTTGCGTGATGACGTGATACTTTTATATTATCTAAAACTATATCGTTATCTTGAGAGCGGCCTATTGTTATAATGTTTTTATTTGTTATTTCTATTGGTGTTTTTATTCTATTATCTTTATGTAAAACTTTTCTAATGTCAAGAATATAGTTTTTACCAAGTATTATTTCATCAGTTTCTTTAATTGAAGAAGAAGAGATTTTCTTTCCATTTATGAATGTGCCATTTGTAGAGTTTAAATCTTCAATTACTATTGAGTTTGTGAATATTTTAATTATTGCGTGTTCTTTCGATACATATTGATTTTCAACTACTATATCATTGTCTTTCCCTCTTCCAATTTTAATAACTTTCTGCGGATTTTCATTATAACCTACCCTAAAGCCACAATTAGTACAGAAAATTGAGTCAGTATCTAATTTGGTCTGGCATTTTGGACATAGTGTCATTCTATTACTCCATTAAATGAATAAGGAATTTTAACATTATGATTTAATATTTTCATTTCAAGAAAACCATTTGTAGTATATTCAATTTTTCTGGTTAATATTGATCCAATAATAGAACTAATCGTTTCAAAATTATCTAAATCAAAAACAAAAGTGCCATCATTTACTTTATTTATTGAATCTACTGTTATTGGATGTGCCAAACTTCCCTGACCAGAATAGTTACCATTTATGTAAACTTCTGATGGATAATCTAAAAGTGTAAAGTCAATATCGTATGGATTGCTCAGTTTGAAATCTATTAGCAGTTGAGATTTTCTTAGACCTAATTTGCTGATTTTAGCACCTTTAATTTCAATTATTTTCTCCTTGTTTGTGTCTTCTTGAACTGTATTAAATATGCTCTTCTTTAATGGTAAATTAAATGGAATATTAATCTTTTTGTCAAAATCAAGGAAAAGTAATTTTATTGAAGCATTTCCAATCATATTTAGTTTGATTGTATCTATTTCTTTCTCTAATAATTTAGCAACTTTTTCTGTATAAAGAATTATTGGTAGTTCGAATTCTGTTTGACTTCTTGAAGGAAATGATATAGTTGTATCTTTTTTAATAGTTCCTATTGTGTCATTGTTATGAATTACTTCCAAACTCATTTTATTAATATCATAACCTATAAGACTTGAATTCTCAGCTAAAATTTTTACAGTCAATTCTATATTTGAATTTGTAATCTTTTTTATTGAAATATTTTTTACTTCTTTTATATCTGGTGAAATGATTGATGAGGAAACATTGTAAATTAAAAATATGACTATAATTGTTAGTAATGAAAGCATTATAACAAAGTATTTATTAAATTTTTTCATTAGTTAGTATTGAGTTAAAGATTAGTTATTATCTCAAAAGAACACAGATAACAAACATTGAAAAAATTTTCACATACTTTCCATTTAATATTGAACACTCAGTATTTAACATTACCTTAGCTCTTTGCCCTTGACTCTAATCCAACCACCCAATCATCAAATCAACCAATCACTCAATCATTCATTTTTAACAGAACAAAGATGACACAGATTCGACGGATATTCACGGATTCTTATTTTACAATCGACACTTTATATTATACAATCTCTTTATTCCCTATCTCTTGGTTTTCCTAAAGTTATAAGGACTCGTCCCGAATTCACATCCCAGAGTTTGATAGTGTTATCGGCACTTCCACTTGCTAAAATCTTCCCATCAGGACTGAAGCTGACGGAATTAACCCAAGCATAATGCCCTTCCAAAGTTCTAATCAATTTACCAGAATTAATATCCCAGAGTTTGATAGTTTTATCGGCACTTCCACTAGCTAAAATATTGCCATCAGGACTGAAGCTGACGGAAGTAACACCATCATTATGGCCTTCCAAAGTTCTAATTAATTGCCCAGAATTAATATCCCAGAGTTTGATATTGTTATCCCAACTTCCATTTACACTAACTAAAATATTGCCATCAGGACTGAAGCTGACGGAATAAACATCATAATAATGCCCTCCCAAAGTTCTAATCAATTGCCCAGAATTAATATCCCAGAGT
>JANWVQ010000099.1 GCA_025056745.1 Ignavibacterium sp. | reverse complement strand
GAATGTGTTGTTCGTTAAATTTATATTAAAGTTCAATGTAGATGGATTTAGTGATGTGTTCGTTATCATTACTGAATCTACTACTGTCTGTTGTGGCATTAGTATCTTTAACATCGATGTGGGATTTACTCCTATCGATGGGGCGCCTAATGTAGTCCCTGATGGACTGTTGGAAACTAATGAAAAATTATTCCATCTATCATTTGATCTGATTGCAAAGTAATAAGTAGTACTGAATGGCAAACCAGTAACTGTAAAGGATTCTTGTTGTCCAGGATTTTTAGGAACTAAGTTATTAGGAATAGTTGTAGCATTATTAAATGATACAGTATCTAAAATAGGTGAGGAAGAATATTTTATTGTATATTTTCTAACACCACCAAATGAAGTGTCCATTGGAGCAGTCCAAATTAGTCTCAAAGAATTAGATGTAGGATCAACAACCTGAAGATCAGTAATTCTTGTTGGCGGAACAGTATCAGGCGTTCCCATTGTTGGATCCCAGCCGTCTAAAACAAGAGTTCCTGTATTATCGGGATCAAGCCAATCTCTTAATCTTGTTGAAGGTGTAGAACCATAATTCCAAGACATAGAGAATTTACCATAGAGATCAGATTTATCTGATGCAGTGCAAGATGAAGGTCCCCCGTGTAATTGACCAACAACCCTATGATTTTGATCGAATATCGGAGAACCAGATGAGCCAGGTTCTGTTACGCCTCTTAAACCTTGCGGATGCCATCTTACTCTCCAATGCGAATTAGCCGGTGTTCCACTCCAAGTGTCGTGTTCAAAAGGTTGACCACTTAGTGAAATCTTTTTTATATCACCACTTGGATGATGGATTCCTACACCTGAATCTGCTGGAACATTTATTGCGCTCCAACCAGCATAATGAACTTGATAGCTATCAGGTGGAGCTTGATTTAACAACAATAGTGCAAAATCAGAAGCTGAATTGGACGCTTTTGTTTGAGTACCACTGACAGTATAATTCAAGGGGCCATTAATATTTGCACAAGTTGGGCTTTGGTAATTAAACATAATTATCCAAGTGCTCGGATTTCCTGTCATACAATGATTTGCGGTCAAAAAATAAGGAGTTAAATCTTGTCTTACATTATTAAGCATAACTCCACTACATAGTCTTGATCCGCCTGCTGTTAGAATCATAGCAACTGAACGGACTTCATTAGCCCAAGGTATTCCCGGAGGACATTTAACATTTATATTACAAGCACCTGAAGACCCAAAATCTTCCCATCTATTACCTGCTGAAAAAATATCTTTATATCCGTGAACAACTGTTGAAACTACAACTCTTGTATATCTGACTAAAGAAACTGGAACTTGAATTTCTAATACAATTTTATCTCCCCTAATGAGACCAGTTGCAAATAAACCGTCTTGATTATTATTTCTATGAGTAAATGCTCCTATTAATTCTCTTTTATCTTCTGAATAAATAAAAAACTTTGCACCTTCTGGTAAGTAAAAATCAGAATACGTTAAATTTATTGTAGTTGCTTCTGGACAATGAATTCTTAATCTATAAAGCACAGTACCATCAGCTAAAAAATCTTTCTTAGCTTGCTCTAAAACATCAATAGAAACCTCGTGAGGGAAACCAAATCTGAAAGGAAGATTCATCGCTGCTTCGGCTTCATCTTCAATTAGTAATGCTTCTTTATTTATTTCTGGCATTGATACTGTTGGAATATTATCCTGCGTAAGATCCCATCCTTTTGGGATTCCACCTTCGCTTATTTGAGAAAAGTTTTTGTTAGAAATCAGTAAGGTTAAAATTAGAACAAAAATAAAAGAAAAATGTTTTTTCATTATTAAGTCTCCAATAATTTATACAAAAAAATTAAGGGCAACTTTATTTGTTGCCCTTTGATTTTTTATTTTGAAATTTATTTAATTAAAGTCATTTTCTTAGATTGAATAAATGACTTCTCACTTCCCTTCGCTATCATCTGATATACATACGTTCCTGATGGTAACTGACTTCCATCAAAACTTACACTGTAATATCCCGCCTCCTTTATTCCTCTTACCAACTCCTTTACCTTCTGACCTATCGAATTATATATGCTTATCTCTACCTCA
>JANWVQ010000048.1 GCA_025056745.1 Ignavibacterium sp. | reverse complement strand
CCGAACTACCTGTTTATAGATTTATTAATTCCGAATATAGATAAATATCTTACCTTTCAATTGAAATTTTCTGATGGAACAAAAGACACTTCAATAATATATACTCTTTTAGAAAGAGAGAAGGGTAAAAGACATCAGGGTTTTGATAATAATGATGTTATTTATCTGATAATGGCAGACAGGTTCTGTGATGGAAATCCGTTAAATAATAAAATCGGCGATAGTCTGGATAAATATACAGAGTTCGATCTGGATGGAAGAAAGGGTGGTGATATTGAAGGAATAATCTCAAAATTAGATTACCTGAAGGAATTGGGAATTACTACTTTATGGATCACACCAATGCTCGAAAACAATATGTATATGAGTTATCACGGTTATGCAGCAACAGATTTATATAAAATTGATCCAAGATTCGGTAGTAATGAATTATACAAAAAACTTGTTGATGAAGCACACAAAAAAGATTTGAAAATAATAATGGATCACGTCTCAAATCATATTGGAATTAATCACTGGTGGATTAAAGATTTACCTTTCAAAAATTGGATTAATGGTGAGCCGAAAAATCATCTTCCAGCTAATCATAATAAACAAACTTTCCCTGATATTTATAGCCCAGGAGAATCAGTTAGATTGACTTGGGAAGGGTGGTTCACTGATTATATGCCTGACTTGAATTATAAAAATCCTTATTTAAGAAAATATATGATTCAAAATACAATTTGGTGGATTGAATATCTTGGAATTGATGGAATAAGAGAAGATACTTATCCTTATGTAAATCAATATTATATGTCAGATTGGGCAAAATCAATTTTTAATGAATATCCTAATTTCAATATAGTTGCTGAAGTATGGACAGGAGAAGCTCCATTTTTAGCATTCTATCAGAGGAATAATAAATTTGGAAGTAAGATTAATTCCTACATCCCTTCAATCACTGACTTTGCTTTTGCTGATGCAATACGTGATTTTTTATCAGGTAAAAGAAATCTAAATGCAATTTTTGATGTTTTAGCTATGGATTATTTGTATTATCAACCAGAAATGTTGGTTACTTTTATTGATAATCACGATATTGCCAGGGGTTTGTATTTGGCAAATGAAGATATTGAAAAATTTAAATTAGCATTAACAATTTTATTAACCACGAGAGGAATTCCTAAAATTCTATATGGCAGTGAAATTGGTTTAGTTGGAGATAATAGACACGGGACAATTCGAACACCTTTTCCTGGTGGTTTTAAAAATGATAGTCGAAACGCTTTTCAAGACGAGGGAAGAACCACAAAAGAAAAAGATATCTTCAACTTTACAAAAAGACTTCTTCAATTAAGAAATCGTTTTGATGCGCTCAAGAAAGGTTCTTTAATTCATTTCTATCCTTTTGAAAACTTGTATGTTTATTTTAGAATTCTTAAAAATCAAAAAATTATGATTGTCATTAATGCAAATGATAAAGAGATGAAAGTAAATCTAAATAATTATAAAGAAACCTTAAATGTAAGTAAAAGCTATTATGATCTTCTCTCTGACAAATTTTTCCAACCTAATCAAGATAATCAGATTTTAATACCATCAAAATCTTCAAAAATTTTTCTAATCAGTAAATAGAGGTTAAAATGTTAGAAATACAAAAGCGTCTGACAAATACTTTTTATGCAATTTTAGCTTTACCAGCTACTGCAATGGGTTTTGCATTATCAATTCAAATTGCAGCATTAAGTTGGTTAATGAGGACTCAATATAACCTTGATCTGCACGAAATTGGTTTTGTTTGGGCTGCCGGTCCTTTAGCTGGAATCATAGGGCAACCAATAGTTGGTCTTATCAGTGACAATGTTTGGTTTTGGAATGGTAGGAGGAGACCTTTTATTTTGATTGGAGGTTCTTTAGCAGCTTTGATGCTTTTTGCATTACCAAACATTGGTGCAATAAATGATTTTCTTGGAATTGGAAATATTATTATCGTTGCTGTTTTCGTTGCTCTTACACTCGATTTGGCAATAAATATTTCTTTCAATCCTACAAGGTCTATTATTGCTGATGTTACTCCTGAAGGAGTTCCAAGAACAAAGGGATATACTTGGATGCAAACTGTTTCTGGTTCATTTGGAGTTCTTGCCTATGCAATTGGAGCAATTTTCGGAAATTACTTCTTGATTTACTTTGGTGTTTTTCTTGTGCTCGCATTTTCTATAATTCCTATGCTCTTCATAAAAGAACCAAGGGAACTGAAACACAGCCTTGATACAACTTCACAAGGAGATAATTCAACAGATTGGAATCAATTCTTGAAGTTACTTTTTGCACACTCATTTTCGTGGATAGGTGTTCAGACAATGTTTGTTTATATGATAGGATTTGTCGAACAAAGATTGAAGCCCACTAATGATGATGAAACAGGAATGATTCTTTCGATTTCTTTTTTGATACTTAATGCTGTTGGAGCTTTATTGCCTGCATTCGTTCTTGAACCTATTACTGAAAAAATAGGAAGAGTTAAAACTCATATTTTTAGTTTGTTTTTTATGTCTGCAGGATATCAAGGAATTGTGTTATTTGGAAATGATAAATTATTATTATGGATTATGATGGCTATTGCTGGAATAGGTTGGGCTGCAATTGTTAGTTTACCTTTTGCCATAATGTCTGAAAAGGTAAGCAAAGGTAGAATGGGATTTTTTATGGGAATATTTAACTTGTCGGTTGTATTGCCACAATTGTTTGTTTCTCTCGTTATAGGTTACTTCATTGAGCAGGCACACGACAAAACAATAATATTTATAATTAGCTCTGTAACTTTGTTTATTTCTGCTTTAATGTGGTTTATGGTTAAAGAAGGTAATGGAAATTTAACAGTTAAAACCCAAAACATATCAACTCATTAAGAGGAAAAAGCCTAATGATTTATTTGATTTTAACGATTATCTGTTCAAGCAGTATTGCGTTAATTCTTAAATATGGAAATGTCAAAAAATCTAATACACTTGTTTTAATAAATGCTAACTATATAACAGCATCACTTTTCTCACTAATTTATATAATTATACAAGGAGAAGTTTATATTTCTCTGAGTGCATTTCTATTCGCATTATTCTTAGGTTATTTATTTGCTGAGACGTTTTTAATTTATTCAAAAGCAGTTGGATTTGCAGGTACTGCGCTGGCAACAGTAAGTGCGAGACTTTCAGTATTGATACCAGTTATTTTTTCAATTTTATTTTTTAATGAATCTCCCGATTTGAAAATGATATCAGGATTTATAGTTGCCTTGATTACTTTTTATTTCTTTTATTTATCTCTAAAGAAAAATAATGTAAATGGTAAAGACAAGAGAGCCTACCTTTACTTGGTATTACTTTTTGTTGGAATTGGTTTCGTAGATTTTTCGATGAAGATTTTTGAAAGAAATTTCTCATCTAATGAAAAAGCTACATTTGTTTTCACCATTTTTTTTACAGCTTTTTTATATACTTTCTTTAGGATAATAATTCAAAAAATAAAATATGAAAAAGAAACATTTAGAGCTGGTTTAATCTTAGG
>JANWVQ010000027.1 GCA_025056745.1 Ignavibacterium sp. | reverse complement strand
ATTGTTGGAAATCCTTCAACACCAAATTCCTGTGCTAAACGATTGTTATAAAATTTAGTCTCAACTGATTGTTCTATGTTTTTTGGAAAATCAATTTTTACAAGTATCAGATTATCTTCAGCAAAATTTTCAAATTCTTTTTGTGTAAAAACTTCATTGCTCAATCTCTGACACCAAATACACCAATCACTCCCAGTAAAATTTATAAGGACATATTTATTTTCATCCTGAGCTTTCTTTAATGCGATTTCCAAATTTTCTTCCCACTTAAGATTATCAGTACTGGGGCTTTTACAAGAAATGAAAAATAAAGTTATTACTGTGAGAGATATAAATAGTTTTAAGTTCAAGGTACCTCCTAATGATTTTTATTTATCAGGGTCTTCTGTTATAATTGTTTCAACTTTTTTGGGAGCAGGTGGTCTTTCATAAAGTTTTGCCAATCCAAGATATCTGAGATGAAGATTTTCTGATACTTGACTCCAAGTAAATCGCCAAGCCCAATTTCCTCCGAGTCGTCCGGGGAAATTCATTCTTGCCTCTTCACCAAGATTTAGGATATCTTGCATTGGAATAATTACAATATTAGCTACTGATGCATAAGCTAATCTTATTAGTTCATATACAATATCATCACCGAAATAATTCAAATATTTTTGAACGTGTTCATATATATCAGTATTTTTATCTCTCTTTGCTTTTTCAAAATAAGCTCTTGTGGTGTCATTATCGTGAGAACCAGTATAAACAACACAGTTAGGAATATAATTATGTGGGAGGAATTTTGTTTCCATTCCAGTTCCAAAGGCAAATTGTAAAATCTTCATTCCCGGAAATTCAAAATCATCTCTTAGTTTTTCTACTTCAGGAGTAATTACACCCAAATCTTCTGCGAGAATTGGGACATCACCTAAATGTTTTTTGATTGATTTGAATAATTTTTCTCCCGGAGCTTTTACCCAACGACCTGTTTCAGCTGTAGGTGCATTACCTGGAATTTCCCAATAAGCTTCAAATCCTCTGAAGTGATCAATCCTAACAATATCAACTAATCTGAACAAGTAAGTAAATCTTTTTCTCCACCAAAGGAAATCATCTTTTTCCATTTCTTTCCATCGGTAAAGCGGATTGCCCCATAACTGACCTGTTGGTGAAAAATAATCTGGAGGAACTCCAGCCACTGTTTCTAAATTTCCATCCTCATCAACAGTAAATAGATTCTTGTTTGCCCAAAGGTCTGCACTATCATAAGCAATAAAAATTGGCATATCACCAATTATTTTTATTCCTTTTGAATGAACATAAGATTTCAGCTCATTCCACTGTTTGAAGAAAATAAATTGAACAAATTTTTGATACTGAATTTCATCAGATAGTTTTTCTTTCCATTGTTTCAAAGCATTTTCTTCACGATGAACTAAATCTTTATCCCAATCTTTCCAAACAATCCCATTGTGAAATTCTTTTGCAGCCATAAATAAAGAAAAATCTTCCAACCAATCGGAATTTTCCTGACAGAATAAATTAAATTCTTCTTCAAATCGATTAAGCTTTTTCTTAAAGTTTGAATAAGCTGTTTTCAATATTTTCTTTTTATATTCTATAACCTCTCCATAATCAATTTGATATGGATTATGCTCTGGAATTGGATGTACATCTTTTGGACTTAATAACTCATCATCAATAAGTTTATCAGGAGATATGATATTTGGATTTCCGGCAAAAGCAGAAAAACATTGATACGGTGAGTCACCATAACCAGTTGGGCCAAGAGGAAAAACCTGCCAGAGTTTCTGACCGGCTTTTTCTAGAAAATCTACAAACTTATATGCATCATAACCTAAGTCACCTATTCCATATTTTGAAGGAAGAGAGGTTGGATGTAATAATATTCCTGCTGAGCGTTCTATTTTCATTTTACACCTTCGATTTTTTTGATGTGCAAAATAGTAATGCTGATATTATTAATAAATTCAAAACGTCTCAAGGAATTTATTGAATATTGGAAGACTAGATATACAATAATTCGAATTCATTTCATCTCATACAATATTTTTATTTTAGTAAAATAAAGTGATATGTTTGACATTTGAAAATCAACAAGGTGAGTAAAAATGGAAACACACATTAAATATGTTATAAAAAGAACGGGAACAATTGTTCCATTTAATCAAGATAGAATAACGAATGCTATATATAGAGCAGCAGTTGCTGTGGGCGGAAGAGATAAAGAAAAAGCAAAAGAACTTTCAGATAAAGTGGTTCAACTATTGAATGAAAGATTTCCTGATGGAACAACACCACATATAGAAGAAATTCAAGATATTGTTGAAAAAGTTTTAATAGAAAACGGACACGCTAAAGTTGCAAAAGAATATATTCTTTACAGAGACGAAAGAAAACGTGCAAGAGAAGCTGAAACAAGATATGCTTCAAAGATCAATGAAAATATTCCTTGGCAAAAAATCTGGAGAAATCTTGATTGGGCAGTTTCTCATAATTTGCATACTGTTGAAAGCTTGAACAAAAGAGTTCAGAATGGAGAATTTCCGCAGATTGTTCACGAGTCAGAGTGTCTTTATGAAGATGATGTTGAATTAGCAGCAAATCTTATTATTGAAAGATTAGATAGTTTAAGAATGGTAATGATTAGCGGACCTTCCTCATCAGGAAAAACAACTACAACATTAAAGTTAGAAGAAAAATTAACCAAGAAAGGTTATAAGTTTAAAGCATTGATTGTCGATAATTATTTCTTTGATTTGGAACTTCATCCAAAAGATGAATTCGGAGATTATGATTTTGAAACCCCTCAAGCATTAGATTTAGAATTGATAAATGAACATTTGGTGAAACTCAGTAAAGGTGAAGAAGTTTTAATTCCTTATTATGATTTCAAAACCGGTAAAAGAACATTGAATGCAACACCTATGAAACTTCAACAAGATGAACTTCTTCTGATTGATTCACTCCACGGTTTATATCCAGCTTTTAGTAAAGACATTCCTGCATCGGTAAAGTTCAAACTTTATTTAGAACCACTTTTGCAAATGAAAGGTAATGATGGTAAATATGTTAGATGGACAGATATCAGACTTATAAGAAGAATGTTGCGAGATTCTGTTTTCAGAGCATACAATCCACAACAAACTTTAGAACATTGGCATTATGTTCGTTCAAGCGAGTTAAGGAATATAATTCCATATTGTAACACAGCTGATTTTATCATAAGTAGTGCTATGCCTTATGAATTACCTATTTATGCCAATCGAATGTTAGAACATTTCGAAAGATGGTCTAATGAATATAAAGATAATGTATTAAAAGCAGATGCTTATGAAAGAGCTGTAAGAGTCTACAATCTTTTGAAGACAATTACTCCAGTATCTGATGAGTCAGCAATTCCACCAAATTCTGTTATAAGAGAGTTTATAGGTGGAAGTTCTTTTAATTATCATTAAAATAGAGCATTTGACGTATTTAAGGATATCAAAATGATATATAATTTTGGTTTAGATTTTGTTAGATAAAATTTTATTGACAAAAATTTGCATAAAATTAAAGTTTATACTTATCTTAGAAACGCACTAAATAACTAATTTATTAACAATAATAAAGGGTATCTCTATGAAAAAATTATTTTCAGTCCTTTTTTTAGTTCTTTTTGCTTTGACATTTGCAAATGCACAAAGCAAAATGGCAGTTGGAGTTGGAGGAAATTTAGCTCTCCCAATGGGATCATTTGGTGATGTAGCAGGAATGGGATTTGGAGGCGGAGCTCAGTTTGAATATAGTTTCGCTCCAAATATTGTTGGAACTGTTTCTGCAACATATTTAATGTTTGGCGAAAAAGAATTATCTGGATTTGGAAAATATTCTTATTCAATTATTCCAATTCACGCTGGTGCTAAATACTTATTCGGAAATTTCTATACCTCTGCAGAAACCGGAATGAATATGATTTCATTAAAGGTTGATATTCCAGCCAGAAGAATAGGAACTGTTACAATTCCTGGAGCAAGCTCAACATCCAGTACTTCAGAATTCGGTTTTGCAGTTGGTGCAGGATATATTTTACAGATGGGCAAAAACGCATTAGATCTTTCAGTTAAATATCAAAACTATGCAAGCTCAACTGCTGCAATTAATGTTGGAGTTGCTTACAAATTTGGATTCTAATTAGTTAATAAAGTCGGATTTATGATATGGCTGTCAGAAATATCTGGCAGCCATTTTTTTTATCTTTTCTATAGAATTTTGGGGAAGGTTTGCAATAAAAACTCCTATTAATACAAGAGCAGTACCTAAAGTATGCTTCTCACTAAGTGTTTCATCATATAATATCCAGCCTAAAAAAATTGCAACAATGGGAGTGATAAAGGCAATAAACGACATTATTATTACACTAACCTTTTTGAGCAACCAATAAAATGAAGTAAAAGTAACAACACTTCCAATTACAGCAAGATAGATAACTGCTATAATACCTTTCTCTGTTAATCTAACTTTATCCCACCCCTCATAAAACAAACCTATTAACATCATTATGAAGCCAGCAATTAACATTGGTATCAAGTTCATTGTTAAAGGGTTAAGATATTTACCGCGTTTTTTTATTGTTACTGCCATAAATGCTTGCATAATTGCGCTTAAAACGATTGCAAACATTCCTAAAATGTAATCCGAAATTGTCAAAGAAAAAGAATCGTGAAAGATTACAACTATGCCGCTAAACCCTAATATCATTCCCACAATTCTTACTATACCAATTTCTTCGTTTGGAATTAGGAAATAAGAGAAAATCGCGACAAAGAATGGATAAACTGCAAATAATACTGACGCTAACCCTGAGTCAACAAATTGTTCAGCCCAATAAACTAGACCAAATGGAATAACAAAAGAGAAAAATCCCAACATAAAATAAAGTTTAAGTGCTTCTTTATCAGTTTGTAATTCTGTGCCTCTTATGTTCATTAAAAAATAAATTGTAAAAGATGCAATGACAAATCTTATTCCTGCTGATAAAAATGGAGGGAAAGATTCAAGACTCATCTTAATTGCAAGCCAAGTTGAGCCCCAAACAAAGCACAAAATCAAATAAATTATTACAATTTTATATGTTGCTGTTTCTCTCATTTTAAACCAATTAATCCAACTAATCTACCTGATTTTTGTCCATCTCTTCGAAAAGAATGAAATAATTCTTTCATCTCGTATGTGCATAAAGAAGATTTTTGTATCTGAATATCAGGAATATTATAGTTTATTAAAATATCATAATTAACTGCCGCAACATCTAAGAAAATTTTGTTATTAGTTTTTAATAAATATTTTTCATCAAAAAGACAAGCCACCTCTTCACCAACTTCGTAATTTACTTGCGAGATTGAAGGTCCAAGATAACAATATAAATCATCAGCTTTTGAACCAAAATCATTAAATAGTTTTATTAAAGTTTTTTCAAGAATTCTTTTATAAGTTCCTCTCCAACCAGAATGAATTCCAGCTATTATTTTTCTTTTAATATCAAAAATAAATATAGAAACACAATCTGCCACAACTATAGCAAGAGCATTTCGAGGTTCTGAGCATATCATTGCATCACTTTCTTCAACAGAGGATGAGGAATCAACCACTCTAATAATATCAGAATGAGTTTGTTTTTGGAAATGTATCTTAAAATCTTCTAAATTTAGATATGAAAATAATTTTTTACGATTTTCTTTAACAATCTCCTCATCATCACCAACAGAAAGGGAGATATTATAAAAATATGGCCATTCTCTATTCAACCCTATCTTAGTTGAAAAGCCAAAAATTAAATCATCAAATTGCCTAAAGATATATGGTTTAATTATAAACAAAATATTTCTCTGACTTTTTAGTTAAAATAAAAAATAAATCTGACTGTTTGTGTGATTTATAAATTATTTCAATTCTCTCTCTTTTCCATAAACAAGAATTTTATTTCTTAAAATTTAGAAAATAAACGAAAAAACTAAAATTTATTGTCAATTGTTAAGTAAAATCGTGGCATAATTGTGGTATTAACATTGCTCATACATTCGAGCAAATAGTAATAAATGATAAACTTGAACAAAGTCGAAACAGAATTAGTCTGCTTTCATTGTGGGCAAGATTGCCTCGATGAAAGTATTGTTTTTGATAATAAAAACTTTTGCTGCAATGGTTGCAAAACTGTGTATGAGATTTTAAATCAAAATCAACTTTGTAGCTATTACTCCTATTCTGAGCATCCTGGTATTTCACCTTCAACAATCTACGAAAAAAAGTTCGAATACTTAGATGAAGCTGATGTCATAGATAAGTTGATTGATTTTAAGGATGATAAATATTTTCTTACAACTTTTTACATCCCTCAAATGCACTGTAGTAGCTGCATTTGGCTACTTGAAAATCTCTTCAAATTAAATCCTGCAATTATAAATTCTAAAGTAAATTTTGTTAGAAAAGAATTATCAGTAAAATTCTTAAAAGACAAAGTTTCATTAAAAGAAGTTGTAATGCTTCTTGCATCAATCGGATATGAACCACAAATCGTTTTGGAAAATCAATCAAATAAAAAAATAGATGAATTAAAAAAGAAGTTATACTTTCAGGTTGGAGTTGCTGGTTTTGCTTTTGGAAATATAATGTTATTCAGTTTTCCGGAATATTTTTCTATTGATCTGAATGATAAATTATTAAAAAACTTTTTCTCATATCTTAATTTAATTCTTTCCATTCCAGTATTGATTTTTTCTTCTTCAGGATACTTCATTTCAGCGTATAAAGGTCTAAAGAAAAAGATAATTAATATTGATCTTCCTCTGGCTTTAGGAATACTTACTCTTTTCTTAAGAAGTGCTTATGAGGTTATTTTTCAAATAGGACCTGGATATTTTGACTCATTCGCTGGATTAGTTTTCTTTTTACTTGTTGGTAAAATTCTTCAAGAAAGAACTTATGAGGCATTGAATTTTGAAAGAGATTATAAATCATATTTCCCACTATCTGTCACAATAAAACAGAACGAACAAGAAAAAACAATTCCAGTTTCAAATCTCCGAATTGGAAATAGAATAGTCATAAGAAAAAATGAAATTGTTCCGGCAGATTCAATTTTAATTAACGGTGAAGGAATTATTGATTATAGTTTCGTAACAGGAGAATCAAATCCAACTCCTAAAGTTAGTGGTGAACTAATTTATGCTGGAGGAAGACAGCTTGGTGGAGCCATTGAACTTGAAGTTATAAAAGAATTATCACAAAGTTACCTGACAAAGCTTTGGAATAATGATACTTTTAATAAAATAGGTGAAAGTTTTTTCACAAGATTTTCAACAACAACAAGCAAATATTTCACAATTATAATTTTATTAATAGCATTTTCATCAGCAACTTACTGGTTTTTGTATGATTCAAAAATTGCTGTTCACGTATTCACCTCTGTATTGATAGTTGCTTGTCCTTGTGCTTTAGCTTTATCAACTCCTTTTGCACTTGGTAATGCAATGAGAATTTTGGGAAGAAACAAGTTGTATCTCAAGAACTCTTATGTAATCGAAGAACTTGCAAAAGTCAATCATATTGTGTTCGATAAAACAGGAACAATCACTAAAACTGGTGAAGCGGATGTTATTTACAAAGGAAGAGTGCTCACAGAGAATGAAAAAATTATGATTAAATCACTTACTCGAAATTCTACTCATCCACTTAGCAAAAGAATTTATGACTCAATTGAAGGAAATTCGATTTTTCCAGTTACTAACTATCAGGAAATAATTGGTAAAGGTATATCAGGTATTGTTTATGGTCATCTGATAAAAATTGGCTCTGCTGATTTTGTTGGAATTGAAAAGAAAAATGGAAACAATTTGCAAACTAAAATCTACATCACGATTGATGATTATTTCATAGGAGAATTTATCTTTTCAAACTCTTACAGAGAAGGCATTGAAAAAGTTATCAAAAATCTAAAAAATAATTACTCGTTATCATTATTATCCGGTGATAATAAAGGAGAGCGCACAAATTTAGAAAAATTCTTTGGTAAAAATTCAGATTTGAATTTTAATCAAACGCCTGAAGATAAATTAAACTTTATTAAAAAACTTCAAGAAAAAGGTAAAAAAATCTTAATGATTGGTGATGGCTTAAATGACGCTGGCGCACTTAGTCAAAGTGATGTTGGAATTGCAGTAACTGATGATATAAGTAATTTTTCTCCAGCTTGTGATGCAATTATGACCGGAGACGAAATTATTAAAATTCCTCAAATAATAGATTATTCAAAAGACAGTGTGAGAGTTATAAAAATGAGTTTTCTGATCTCATTATTTTATAATGTTATTGGAACGACCATAGCTGTTCAAGGACTTTTATCGCCAATTATTGCGGCCATACTTATGCCATTAAGTTCAATTTCTGTCGTTTCTTTTACAACTTTAATGACAAATTTTTATAGTAAAAAGAGAGGTTTATCATCGAAGTTATTATAATTCTTATAATAGTAAGTTTACTGATTTCAGGTGGATTTTTGATTGCATTTATTTGGAGTGTAAAATCAGGTCAGTTTCAAGATACTTTTACACCTTCAATAAGAATTTTATTTGATGAAGTAAAAAAAGAGAATGAAGATATAAACAAAGAAAACAACTCTAATAAAAATAAGGAGTAATCAATGGAACTAGAACGATTCAGTTATGACAACAAAATCGTCCGGAATTTCGCTTATGCGACAATACTCTGGGGCGTAGTTGGAATGGTTGTTGGATTACTGATAGCATTTCAACTATTTATTCCAGAGTTAAGTTTTTCTATCCCATATCTAACATTCGGCAGAATCCGACCGCTGCATACAAATGCTGTCATCTTTGCCTTTGTTGGTAATGCAATTTTTATGGGTGTTTACTATTCGTTACCTCGATTACTGAAAACTCAAATATTCAGTAAAACACTTAGCTCAATTCATTTTTGGGGCTGGCAGTTAATTATCGTCGCTGCAGCAATAACATTGCCTTTAGGTATAACCACTTCTAAAGAATATTCTGAACTTGAATGGCCAATTGATATTGCAATAACTTTAGTATGGGTTGCTTTCGGTATAAATATGATTGGAACGATCATTAAAAGAAGAGAGAGTCATATATTTGTTGCAATATGGTTTTATATTGCTACTTGGGTTACAGTTGCAATTTTACACATCGTCAATTCACTTGAAATACCAGTAACATTTCTAAAAAGTTATTCTTTATATGCTGGTGTTCAAGATGCGCTTGTTCAGTGGTGGTACGGACATAATGCTGTTGCTTTCTTTTTAACTACATCTTATCTCGGATTGATGTATTATTATTTACCAAAAGCAGCAAATAGACCTGTCTATTCTTATAAATTATCTATTCTTCATTTCTGGACATTAATTTTCATTTATATCTGGGCAGGTCCTCATCATCTTCTTTATACAGCATTACCTGACTGGGCTCAATCTTTGGGAACTGTTTTCTCTGTAATGTTAATAGCTCCATCTTGGGGTGGTATGATCAATGGATTGCTCACACTTCGTGGAGCTTGGGATAGAGTTAGACAAGATCCTGTTCTTAAGTTTATGGTTGTTGCTGTTACAGCTTACGGTATGGCAACCTTTGAAGGTCCTACTCTATCATTAAAAAATGTCAACGCAATTGCACATTATACTGACTGGGTTATTGCTCACGTTCACATCGGTGCTTTAGGCTGGAACGGCTTTTTAACATTTGGAATTCTTTATTGGCTAATTCCTAAACTTTGGAGAACTGATTTATATTCTAAAAAACTGGCAAATGTACATTTCTGGATTGGTTTTCTTGGAATTGTTTTTTACGCTCTTCCAATGTGGTTTTCAGGTATAACTCAAGCTTTGATGTGGAAACAATTTGACAACTTTGGAGTTTTACAATATCCAAACTTCCTCGAAACAGTTCTTCAAATAATTCCAATGTATATAATCAGAGGCATTGCTGGTGCTTTTTATGTTACCGGTGTAATTCTGATGGTTTATAATCTTATCAAGACAATCAAAAAAGGTTCATTGTTAGAAGAAGAATTTGCTGAAGCACCTCCATTAAAACCATTTAAAGATGAGTTTAGAAAAGGTTTGAGACACAGATGGCTTGAAGGAAAACCAATTTACTTTACAATCGCTTCTTTGGTTGTTGTTCTTATCGGTGGTATAATCGAATTTGTACCGATGTTTCTGGTAAAATCAAATGTTCCTACGATTGCATCTGTTAAACCATACACTCCATTAGAATTACAAGGTAGGGATATTTATATAAGAGAAGCTTGCAATAGCTGCCATTCACAACTTGTAAGACCATTCAGATCAGAGACAGAGAGATATGGTGAGTATTCAAAAGCGGGAGAGTATGTTTATGATCATCCATTTCTATGGGGTTCAAAAAGATCTGGACCAGATCTTCATAGAATAGGTGGTAAGTATCCTAATTCGTGGCACTATCTGCATATGGAAAATCCAAGATCGACGTCGCCAGGCTCAACAATGCCACCTTATCCTTGGTTGTTAACTAATGATTTAGACAATTCAACCCTTGAGGCCAAAATTAATGCTTTAAGAAAAATCGGCGTCCCTTATCCAGAAGGTTATGAGAAAATCGCTTTAGCAGAACTCAATAAACAAGCAGAGCAAATAACATTGGACTTACAAAAAAATGGTGTGCCTGCTGAACCACAAAAAGAAATAATAGCACTTATTGCTTATTTACAGAGATTAGGTACTGATATTAAAGCTAATAAACAAACAGCAAGTAAGTAAGATGATTCGTGAAGTATTACAATCAATTGAAGGTATTGAAATTTATCCAATAATTTCATTGATAATTTTCTTCTCAATCTTTATTGGAATTGTTGTTTGGGTTGTGAAAATGGATAAGAATAAAGCAGATAGATACAATAAAATTCCTTTAGATGAAGATATAATCGATAACAACGATTTTAATAAATAATTTCAGGTGATATAATGAAAACAATAATAAAATCAATCTGGTTGAAAGTGCTATTTTTTATCATAACTCTCAATCAATTTATATCTGCAGCAGGTGAATCAGATTATCCTGCTAACTATTATGATAAAGTAGCACTATTTTTAATTTTCGTTATAATAGTTGGATTTCTTTCACTTATTTATTTCGAAAGTAAAATTAAAATCGCTAAGGCGAAAGAACCATCATTATTTTGGCAAAAGCTTCGTCATATTTTAACTCGATCTGTCCCAGTTGAAAGAGAGCACGAGTTAATTTTAGTTGATCACAATTATGATGGCATAAAAGAATTAGATAGCCGTATCCCACCTTGGTTTTTATGGTTATTTTATGGAACAATTATTTTCTCAGTTATTTATATGTTACATTATCACGTATTGGGAACAGGTCCCTCGATGGAAGAGGAATATAAACAAGAGGTTAAGCTAGCTGAAATTAAAAGAGCTGAACTAATGCGCTCAGGTGCTATGATTAATGAAGAAAATGTAACTTTGTTAACTGAACCAAATTTCTTAGAATCTGGTAAACAGATATTCATAGCAAATTGCGCAGCTTGCCACGCTGCTGATGGCGGTGGTTTAGTTGGACCAAATTTGACAGATGAATATTGGATTCACGGGGGCGGAATAAAGAATGTGTTTAAAGTTGTTAAATACGGCGTTGTGAATAAAGGAATGATTGCTTGGCAAAATATGTTGAATCCTCGTCAAATTCAGGAAGTTGCTAGCTATGTGATTTCTTTGCAAGGGACTAAACCTGCAAAACCTAAAGCTCCTGAAGGAGAAATTTGGAAAGAACAATGACAAGAAAATTTTTTAATTAATGTTCAAACAGTTAATGTCATCCTGAGATTAAAATCTTGGGATGACATTTTAATAATTCTTAAGATAAATTTTAATAAAAATATTTATTTGCTGTTATGGATATAAATACAATAAATGAAGAGCATCAGGAATTTAGAGATCATCTTGCCACTGTAACGAAAGAAGGTAAAAGAAAATGGATTTTTCCAAAGAAACCATCGGGTAGATTTCATAATGCAAGAGTAATCGTTAGTATTATTCTTCTCGCATTTCTGATTTTTGCTCCATTCATAAAAGTTAATGGCCAACCCTTAATTTTAATGGATTTTTTAAATCGTAGATTTATTCTTTTTAGTATTCCTTTTGGTCCTCACGATTTTATAATATTTGCACTGACTTTGATAACATTTGTAGTTTTTATAATATTATTTACTGTTATATTCGGTAGAATTTTCTGTGGATGGGCTTGTCCTCAAACTGTCTTTATGGAAATGGTTTTTAGAAAAATTGAATATTGGATTGAAGGTGATGCAAGAGATCAAATAAAACTTAAAAACGCTCCCTGGACAGCAGAAAAAATTTTCAAAAAGCTCTCAAAACATTCAATCTTTTTCGCGATTTCATTTTTTATATCTAATATCTTTCTTTCATATCTGATTGGAATGGATAAGTTAATTGATATAATAACGGATCCTCCATCTAAACATTTAAGTGGCTTAATTGCAATAACGATCTTCTCAGGAATATTCTATTTTATATTTTCTTACTTCCGTGAACAAGTTTGTACGATTGTATGTCCTTATGGAAGATTACAAGGAGTTTTATTAGATCAAGATTCAATTGTAATTGCGTATGACTATAAAAGAGGTGAACCAAGAGGAAAGTTAAGAAAAGGAGAAGATTTCACAAATCGAGGAGATTGTATTGATTGTCATCTTTGTGTTGATGTTTGCCCAACCGGTATTGATATTAGAAACGGAATTCAACTTGAATGTGTCAACTGCACAGCGTGCATAGATGCTTGCGATAGTATTATGGATAAAATTAATCGTCCGCGGGGATTGATTAGATATGCTTCGCTTAAAAACATTGAAAACAAAGCTAAATTCAAATTCACCCCGAGAATGACTCTTTATTCGGTTGTTCTAGTAATTTTATTGACAGTTTTAACAGTACTTCTTTTGAATCGTTCGAATTATGCAATTACAATTCTTAGAACTAGAGGAACTATATTTCAAGAACAACCAGATAATAAAATTAGCAATCTTTATGATTTAAACATTGTCAATAAAACTTTTGATAACGTTAGACTGAATTTAAGATTAAACAATTTTGATGGTGAAATAAGATTAATTGGAAATGACCTTAATTTCAAACCACAGGAAATCAAAGAAATGAAGTTTATGATACTTACAGAAAAAGATAAGATAAAAAAAATGAACACTCCTGTTAAAATTGATATTTTGGATAATCACAACAAAATAATCAAAACCATAACAACAAGTTTTTTAGGTCCAGTGGAGGTTAAATAATGAAAAAAATTAGTTGGGGAACTGGTATTTTAATTTCAATCATAATTTTTATGATTCTGACAATAAGCACAACTATATATTTAATGAACCAGAAAGTCGATTTAGTAACTGAAGACTATTATTTGAAGGGACTTGATTATCAGAAACAAATAGATATCGAAAAAAGAAGTACTGATTTTTCAGACAAAATTCTAATAGACTACGATGGACAATTTGTTATAATTAGTTTCCCTGAAACACTAAAAAGTAATTTAGTAAATGGTGAGATTTTATTTTATAGACCATCGGACTCAAATTTAGATATCACAATACCAATCAAATTAGAAAATCAAAAGCAAATTATTCCTGTATCAACATTAAAGAAAGGCTTTTGGAGAATAAAGATCAATTGGAATTATAATAACAACAATTATTACAAAGAAAGCATAATAACTTTATAAAATGATTACACCAGAAATTATCTCAGCACTTGCGATTGGATTTTTTGGTTCATTACATTGCATAGGGATGTGCGGTCCAATTGCAATTGCTTTGCCTTATCCTCAATCAAAAGTTTCTTATTTTATTTTAGGTAGAATATTCTACAATCTCGGCAGATTAGCCACATATTCATTTTTAGGAGCTGTTTTCGGATTGTTAGGATCAAGGCTTGTAATTGCAGGATTTCAACAATCAATTACAATCACCATCGGTGTAATAATTCTATTGATCATTTTAACTCCAATGAAGTATAAATCAAAATTCTATCAAAATAGATTTGTTGTAAAAATTTCCTCACCAATAAAATACGGAATTTCAGAATTGTTTAAGCAGGGATCATTCTCTGCTATGTTTTTGATTGGAATATTAAATGGCTTATTGCCTTGTGGTTTAGTTTATGTGGCAATCGCAGGAGCTATTTCATCAGGTGATGCAATTTCTGGAATGGTGTATATGACTTTATTCGGTTTAGGAACTTTCCCCACTATGATCTCTGCAACCATTTTTGGAAAGTTTATAAACTTAAATATCAGAAAAAAAATAAATCGAGCAATTCCTGCTTTAGCAGTTTTATTAGCAATTCTTTTTATTATTCGTGGACTTGCACTAGGTATTCCATATTTATCTCCTGAAATTTCTGCACAAACTATAAATCAAACAGAGATGGAATGTCACCCGCATTGAAATTAAATTATAATCAATCACTACCTTTCCAAAAAATTATTTTTTGTTTAACACTCTTATTAAATCTCTATTCATAGCTTCATTTATATATATTTTCTTAAATAAAGCATATTTATTTTTCAAACAAAAGATTAAAATTTAGGTTATCTATGAAATTCTCTTACTCCCCAACTTCAATTAATTTCAAATTTCTTTTATTGATAATTGCATTATTAATAGCATTTGGAACTCTTTATTACACTAATCAGCTTGTTAAAAAACTTCAGAAAAAGGAAAAAGAAATAGTTGAATTATATGCCAAAGGTATTGAATACATTGCAAACAATAATAATCCAGATGCTGATATAACATTTCTATTTGAGAATATAATTCAACCAATAGATTTTCCAATGATTCTTACCGATAGTCAGGACAATCCAAACCTTGCTGATAAAAGCTCGATTAGAAATATTGAAATCGATTCTACATTATCTGAAAAACAAATAGAAAGGTTCTTAAGAGAACTCATAAAAGAATTTGATGAGTCTCATACTCCAATAAATGTAGTCTATCAGGACACAATTATTCTAACAAGAATTCATTATGGCGATTCGCAACTCATAAATCAAATTAAATATTATCCTTACTTTCAAATAGGTGTTGCTGCAGCTTTTATTCTATTAGCATATTTAGGATTTAGCTACGTTAAAAAATCTGAACAAAAAAATATATGGGTTGGAATGGCTAAAGAAACTGCCCATCAATTTGGAACTCCGATTTCAAGTTTGATGGGATGGCTTGAAATGTTAAAAATTAACTATAATGACCCTAATAAAGTTTTAGATATAACAGAGGAAATTCAAAATGACGTTGAAAGGCTTAATAAGATTACTAATCGTTTTTCAAAAATTGGTTCCAAACCGGAGTTGAAAGAAGAAAATATTTATCAGGAAATTGTTAAAGTGATTGACTATTTCAACCGAAGATTACCACAAACAGGCAAATCAGTTCAACTAAATGTCGAAGGTGATAAGAACCTTTCCGTGAAAATCAATGCTGAATTATTCGATTGGGTAATTGAAAATCTCATAAAAAATTCTTTAGATGCAATTGAAAATAAAAATGGAATTATAACCATTAGCATTTCACAATCGAAAAAATATGCAGAAATAGAAGTAACTGATAATGGTAAAGGAATAGACTTAAAGAATAGAAAAGAAATCTTTAGACCTGGATTTAGCACAAAGAAAAGAGGTTGGGGATTAGGACTTAGTCTTTCAAAAAGGATTATTGAAAACTATCATAATGGTAAAATCTTTTTGAAATCATCAGTGATTGGACAGGGAACAACTTTCAAAATTTTATTAAGAAAACTTTAGTAAAGATTAAGTTTAATAAAATAATACTTTGTCTAAAATAAATTCGTATTTTAGTAATGAAGATTTTAAATTTTTGAGATAATAATGATATTTCTAATTTTAATCATACTCATCTTCTCACTTCTTTCACCAACATATTCTCAATCATCAGGGTCTTTTGGATTTTCAGATGCTAAAAGTATTTCAATGGCATTTACTTATGTGTCTAACAGTAGAGGAGTAGATGCGATTGGAGTTAATCCTGCTAACTTAGCTCTGCAAGGTAAGAAAAGATTCAATATTAAAAGCTACTTGCCTGTTCCAGAACTCAACTTTTACTTCAGAACTCCAATAAGCATTGATAAGTATAACTATTTCTTTGGTGGTGTTGATGATGGAAGCGGAAAATTAGTCGGAAGATACTTAAATAATGATGAAAAGGAAGAACTTAAAGAAATGCTTGGTGAGACAGATTTAATATTCAATCTAAACATAAATCATTTGTCAATGTCATACTATCATAGTGAAAAAATTGGTGCTTTTGGATTTGGAATAGTTGATAGATTAGGGATGAGATTTAAACCTTCAAAAAGTTTTACTGATTTAGTTTTCAGTGGATTATACCCAAATCAAGTTTATGCATTTAGCGACCTTATTGCAAAAGTATCAATTTGGAGAGAAGTTTCTTTTTCTTATGCAAGAAAAATAACTGATATAGAAAGTAATTATTTAAAGAATTTATTGGCAGGAATTACATTTAAATTTATAAGTGGCTATTATTATCTAAGTACAGAGAAAAATGATTCATATTTTCAAAACGAAGCCGAAAATATTATCAAAGGAAAATTTGATTATACAATTCTACACGCATTATCACCTGATTTTGCAAAAAATTATGGTAAAGACAGCATTGTATCAATAAAAGATTTTAGATTTTCTTTCTCACCAACAGCAGCGGGAAGTGGTTTTGGATTTGATATTGGATTTTCTGGCGATATAAATGATTATCTTAAAGCTGCAATTGCAATTACAGATATAGGCTCAATCAAGTGGGACAACAATCAAGCAACAATAAAAAACAACAGTGAATTTACTTTTGAAGGATATTCAACAAAAGAAGAGCTCGATTCTTTGAAAAATAAATTCAATAAAGCCACAAGTGATATTACAACTCCCTTTTCTTCAGGTTTACCAACAACATTGCGTTTAGGAATTTCTTTTCAGGTTGATAAAGCACCATTTATAAAATCATTTCCGGGAAGTCTGTTAGTTGCTTTTGACTATAATCAAGGATTTAATAATGAAATTGGAAATTCAACAATACCCCGTTTCTCTTTGGGATTTGAATGGGATTATTTGAAATTGCCATTTATTCGAACAGGTTTTTCTTTTGGTGGAATAGTTGGATTTACTTGGAGCTTTGGAATAGGATTTAATGCAGGTCCTTTGGAATTCAACTTCGCTTCTTCAAATTTTGCAGCTTTATTAAGCCCTAATTCAACAAGAAAGTTAAATTTTGCGATGGATAGCAAATGGAAATTTTAATACGCTCAAAGTTTTTATTTATTATAATTCTCTCGATAATTTTTCTTGCTTGCTCGGAGAAGTCAAAAAATATTTTTGATCCCACTTTCGACAATAAAATTCAATTCAGTCTTTCTGAAAAAAATTACTTGATGGAAGATATAATAAAGCGTCAAAGCCAGATACAAGTTGATAGTGGAAGATATTTGCTAAGGTTTACTACAGAAGAAATAAAAAAAGATACTGTTATTGAAACTTTTACTGCGGACTTTTTTGAAATGAGTCTTGATACAACTTTTCAAGTAATAGTCGGAGATACCATAGTTGGTGACTTAATAGTAAGCAGAGATTCTGTTGCAATTCAAGAAGCAGAAATTTCATCTGGGTTAATGGTCTTTAGATTTCGAAATTACACAAATAAAAATGCATTTTTCAGAATTATTTTTCCATCATTTGTAAGACAAACAGGAAGTGGTATTGACACTCTGAAAGCAGGTGGAGCTCTCCTTCCTAATCAAAATTTAGTTTATCAAACTGATTTATCTAATTACACATATAGAATATCACCAAGTCAACCTGGTTATCCTTCTCCCGGGTTTTGGATTAGATTAATAATAGCTATTCAAAACGGAACATTTGGCGATAGCGTTGGCGTTCTATCCAAGGTTGAAGATTTAAAGCTCAGCAGAATGAAAGGAAAATTTAAGCCGTTCAATTTAGGTGTGAAAAATCAAATTCTTGAAAACGCTTTAAGTCGAGACATTTCGGAATTTATACAAAATGTTACATTTGATTCCGTGCTCGTTCTAATAAAAGGTTCAACATCAGTAAAATTTCCTGTTAAACTAAAAAACTTTTCTATTAAAGGTATTTTCAAAGATGGTCGAACTCCAATTAATCTAATGTTCGGAAACAGAATTAGTATTGATACTGTTTTACCTAAAAATGGTTCAACTACATTAAAATTTGATAATACTAATTCTAATATCAATTTTTTCCTTTCTAAAGTGCCTGACTCTATTAAGATTACTTCTGAAATGATTATAAACCCAACTTATGAATCTGGGGAAATTTATTCCAATGATACAATTCATTTCTCTTCGATTATAAATGCTTGGTCAAGATTTACAGTTACAGATGCAGAATGGACTGATACACTTGAGGTAAAAATTAGCACAGATTCAAGAGAGAAAATAAAAAAAGCTAAGAATGCTTCATTTTCAATTTACACAGAAAATAAAATTGCTTTTGAGAGTTTGCTTACGGGTTTGTTGGTTGATTCACTATATAGACCACTATTTTATTTGACAAAGGACTTAATAAGACAAAATGATTCAACTCTACTATTAAATGGAGCCATCACTGATTTATCTGGAAATGTAATTGCTCCAAGATTTCAAACTATTAGAATTCCACTTAATAGCTCTGAACTAGAGAAACTTAGTAGAGCATATTATTTAATTCAAAAATTTTCGCTTTCAACAACCGAAAGAAGATTAGCAGAAATTCACGCAAAGGACAATGTTAAAATCCGGATTACCGGTCAGGCTGTTATTTCACTTACAGGAGATGATTTCTGATGAAGAACAAAAAATCTATTGTTACTCTTATCTTAATTTTATTGACAACAACTTTAAACTCTTGTTTCGATGAAATCAAATCACCAATCTTTCCAAGTTGGGATGTCGAATATTCAATACCAATAATAAATAGAGCAGAAATAGTTAAAGACAGAATTAAAGGCTCAAAAGGAATTTTCATAGATTCAACTACAAATGAATTACTACTCAAATTAGATTCAACAGAAGTTAAATCTCAAACACTCGAAAAGTTTTTCTCAGATAATATTTCTTTCGATGAAGATTTTACAATAAGAGCAAACCAAGTTGATACAGTCAATTTTGAATCTTATATAGTAGATGATTCAGTTTATGTCGAGCAAATGAATCTTTACAAAGGAATAGTTGAATTTAAGGTTACTAACCACTTGGATAAACCTGCAGATATAAATTTCACAGTTACAAACTTCAGTAAACTGAATCAAAACAGAAGAGACACATTAAAGTTTGATATGAGAATAAATCCAAGATCAACTTCTACGAAGAGTATTGATCTAGCTGGTTATGAATTCTCAAAACTTTCAGTAAATCCAATAACTGGATTACCAGGGAATGGAATTTATATATATGGAATAGCTAAATTAACTCCCGGATACTCAGGAGATTCAATATCTGTAAATATGAAATTACAAAATCTTGGATTCAAATATGTTAAAGGTAGATTCAAACCTTATGAAACAGATATTAAACCAAAAACAAATAAATTAGATGTTGACAACGATTTGAGAGACATTTTACCTAAAATCAATATCTATGGTGCAAAATTTATATTTGATCCAGGATTTGTTTCCCAAAACATAGAAGTGAGATTAAAGAACTTTCAAATAATTGGTAAATTTAATAACCCTTCAATTTCCCCTAAATATCTAAAGATTAACAACCGAACAACATTAGATACAGTTATTAATCTAAGTAGAGGAAAAATTGAATTTAATTTAGATGATGTTTCAATAAATGAATTTATATCTCCACAAATTCCTGATTCGGTGTCATACAAAGGGGATATTATAATAAACCCAAACTATAAATCAATTGAAGCATTATTTCCCGACACTATAAAATTTTCAAATCAATTAATTGTTTATTCAATTTTCAAAATTGATAATGCGAGCAGGACTGATACAATGGAAGTTGAATTTAAAGAACAAGAAACAAAAAATTTTGATAAGATTGATTTTTCAGAATTAAACATTAGTTATGATAATTATCTACCTATCGGCTTTAAAGTAACTGGACGTTTCATCGATGCTTCAAACAACACACTATTTTACTTCACAAGAGAGAGAGGAGATGGGAGCAGTTCTGATACCATCTTTTCAATTCTTAGTTCTAAAGTAAATAATGAAGGATTGACCTCTGAACCAGCAAGACAGACAAAAAGAATTTTACTTTCAAATAATGAGTTTAGTAAACTAAAATTCGCTAAAAAGGCTATTGTAAATGTCGTGTTCTATTCAAGCGATGGTAGGAAGGTTAAGTTAAGTGCAAGAGATAAAATTATTTTCAAAGTCAGTACGAGATTTAAAGCGAAGACATAAAAAGATTAACTCATTTCCAACATCTTTTCAATCGGCTTCAAAGCTCTAAGACGAAGTTGTTCGTCAATTATTATTTCAGGGAATTTATTTTTCATACATAAATAAAGTTTCTCCATCGTATTTAATTTCATATATGGACATTCATTACAAGAGCAAGTTTCATCCGTCACAGGCGCCGGAATAAAAGTCTTATTTGGTGCTGCTTTTTTCATCTGATGAAGAATTCCGGTTTCAGTCAATACTATGTAACTATCATTATTATCTTCTTTGACGAATTGTAATAGTTTACTTGTTGAGCCAATAAAATCTGCAAGTAATAAAATATTTTCTTCGCACTCTGGATGAGCAATAATTTTTGCTTTTGGATAGCGAACCTTTAGATCGATAATTTTTCTTTCACTGAAAGTTTCGTGAACAATGCAGCTACCTTCCCAAAGCAGCATATCTCTTCCTGTTTTCTTGATTAAATATTTACCAAGATTTTTATCTGGAGCGAAAATTATTTTTTGATTTTCTGGAATTTGTCTAATAATTTTCTCTGCATTGCTCGATGTGCAAATTATATCGCTTAATGCTTTCACTTCAGCTGTTGAATTAATGTAAGTAATAACAATATGGTCAGGATGACTTTTAACAAAAGGTTCAAAATCTTCTTTTTTACATCCCTCTGCCAGAGAACATCCAGCCTCTAAATCTGGAAGTAAAACAGTTTTTTCTGGATTAAGAATTTTAGCTGTCTCAGCCATAAAATGAACTCCTGCAAAGACAATTACATCTGCATTTGTTGACTTAGCCTTTCTTGACAATTCTAAACTATCTCCCACAAAATCTGCTATATCTTGAATTTCTGGCTGTTGATAATAATGTGCAAGAATAACTGCATTTAGCTCTTTCTTCAATTTTGAAATTTCAGTTTGAAAATCTATTTCTACTTCTGTTCTATTGAATAGCATATTTCTTTAAATATTTACTTAACTCTTCAAAAACGTTGTAAATAACTTTTTCTTCAACAGGAAAATCAATTAATATTTTTTCTTTTGATGGAATAACTAAATTTATTTTCCCATTCAAATTTTTTTTATCCGATCTCATAAAATCAACAACTTTTGAAATATCTAAATTTGCAAAAGATTTATTAACCGTAATAAATCTAAAATCGTTAATAAAATTTAATATTCTTTCTTCTTCAATTAAATTAAATTTTCTTGAAACTATTAAAGCTAAAATAATTCCTATAAAAACAGCTTCACCGTGTTTTAATTTAAAGTTAGAAGCAGATTCAATTCCGTGAGCAAATGTATGACCAAGATTTAAGATTTTTCTAATTCCTTTTTCTTCTTTTTCATCTTCTTTAACTATGTCAGCCTTTATTTTTATAGACTTCAGAATTACTTCATCAGAAACTTCTTTAGTAAAAAATATTTTTGTGGTTTCATTTTTATAAAAATCGTACAGCTTTGGATTTATGATTGCGTATTTAATTAATTCGCCTAAGCCTGATATAACTTCAATTTTAGGTAAAGAGTAAAAAAATGCTGGATTAATGAAAACAGATTCTGGTTGATAAAATGTACCGATAATATTTTTTATTCCGTAAAAGTTAACACCTGTTTTACCTCCAATAGAGCTATCAACTGCTGACAGAATTGTAGTTGGTATTTGAATATGTTTTATTCCTCTCATATAAATCGAAGCTGAGAAACCAGCTATATCTCCTAATAATCCCCCTCCAATAGAAACAATTAAGCTTCTTCTATCGAAATTATTTTCAATAAGATATTTAAGAATGTGTTGAGTTGTTATTAAGTTTTTTTTCTTTTCAGAAGAATGAATAACAAGATTGTATTTGCTTTTATTTAACAATTTTATTTTTTTCAATAAAACAGAACATTTTTCATTTACATTTCTATCTATCAGAAATAAAATTTTGCTTACTGATTCTGGAATAAAGTCTTCAAAAGATTCAAAGACATCTTTACCGATGAAAACGTAATAATTTTTTGTTTTGGTTTTTATTTGAATTTTATTCAATTCCAAAGTCCTTATAAAGTATTTTTACTAACCTATCAACAGTATTCCCAACCTTCATTTTATCAGTATTAATTTTCACATCAGCTTTTTCATAAATACTTAACCTTTTTTCGAATATGTTATTAATTCTTTTTAGCAATTCTTCATCAGTGATTTTCTCTGTTGAATCAATAAACAAGACTGGTCGATTTCGTTTGAATCTTAGTCTTCTCAGAGCCTCTTGAGTTGAGATTTCTAAATAGATTACAATTCCCTTTTTTTTAATAAGATTAAAGTTTTCCGGTCTCTCAACTGTTCCACCGCCTAATGCAATAACATATTTTTTCTTTGATGATATTTTATTCAATACCATGCTCTCTAAATTTCTAAAATACTCTTCGCCATTATCTCTGAATATTTTATCAATTGATTTTCCTTCAACTTTTTCAATCTCCTGATCGAGATCAATAAAATTCCATCCTAAGGTATTTGCAAGAATTTTTCCAATAGTACTTTTACCTGCTGTCATAAATCCTATGAGAAAAATAAGTTCTTTTTTCATACAACATTAACTTCTAATTCTAAATCTATGTCAAACTGATTTAATATCTCATTTTTAATTTCATTAGCAAAGTCTAAAATTTCATTTCCCGAGGCATTACCAAGATTTATTAACACTAAAGGTTGCTTGTGGTAAGTAGCGACATTCCCATTGACCTTTCCTTTGTATCCAATTTTTTCAATTAACCACGCAGCAGGAATTTTTACTTTATTTTCATTTAAATAAAAAAATGGAATGTTTGAATAAATTCTTTTAAGTGCTTCAAATTTATTTTTATCAATAATCGGATTCTTAAAAAAACTTCCAGCATTACCAATCATTCTGGGAGATGGAAGTTTATTTTCTCTAATTTTAGAAATTATATTGCTTATATCTTTTATTGTTGGGTTTTTGATTCCATTTTTCATCAACTCATTCTTAACATCGTAATAATCCAAAACAGGTTTTGGATTTTTATCTAATTTTAATTCAATGGAGGTAATAAAAATTTTATTTTTCAATCGATTTTTGAAAATAGAATCTCTATAACCGAAGCTACACTGCCGATTATCATAAACTCTGAAAACATTTTTTTCGAAATCAAAAAAATGGACAAATGAAATAGTATCTTTAATTTCTTGCCCATAAGCTCCAATGTTTTGAATTGGTGCTGCACCTACTAAACCCGGAATTGAAATTAAATTTTCTATTCCACCAATATTTTTTTCGACTGTATATCTTACAAATTCATCCCAATTCTTTCCTGCTTCAATTTTAATATATATATGCTCTGAGTCTTCTTGTTCAACAGTAAAGTTATTAAATGAAGGATGAAGAACTATTCCATCAAAATCTTTTGTAAATAAAATATTACTACCCTCTCCTAATACTAAAAATTTTTTTTGTGAAAGGTTATACTTTTTATTTATAGAATAAATTTCCTCAGCATATTCAACTTCAATAAAAGTTTCACAAGTGTAGTTTAATCCGAAAGTGTTAAAATATTTTAGAGAAAAATTGTTATATACTTTCATCTTTATTTTTTAAACGAATATTTTTGTTGTCAATATTTTTTCTACACATAAAGTTAATTAAAAATTATGATAACTGAATCAATTCAATCTGCAGTTCTTCCATTCAGATTAAATGGAAATGATTTAGAAATCTTACTTATTACATCAATAAAGAAAAAGAAATGGATAATTCCTAAAGGCTATGTAGAATTCGGTTTAACACCATTTGAATCAGCTAAAAAAGAAGCTTATGAAGAAGCTGGAGTAATTGGTTCTAACGAAACCGAAGAAATTGGCGAGTTTATTGCAGGAAAAAATGATAATTCAAAAATTGTAAAAGTTTTCTTAATGAAAGTTTTAAATCAGATGGATGATTATCCTGAAAAAAATCTTAGAAAAAGAAAATGGTTCAAGATTGATGATGCAATTGAAATAGTTGAAAATGAATCAATAAAAAATATATTACTTAAACTGAAAGTCCGATTTAATACATATAATCAGTAAGAGCTTTTTATCTTGATTAAATAATTTCACGCAGTAACGCAAAGGAGTAATTATAGAAAAAATTATTCTTCGGTTTTCAATAGATGGTTCAATATTTCAGAAATTAGCTCGTAGTCATAACCTTTGGATTGTAAAAACATCATAAGCTTGGCATAAATCGCTTTTTTATCAGTAGTCTTTGATTGAATTTGTTTGAGTTTTTTGTTCGCCAATTCAATAGCTTTCTGTTTTTCTAAATTTGAATCGAAAAGATTACTAAGACAATCCTCGATTATTTCTTTTTTAATTCCACGCTGATAAAGTTCAGATTTTAGTTTAGACTTGCTCCATTTTTTAAAGCGAATTTTTTCTTGAATAAAAAGTTCTGTGAAATTTCTATCATCTATAATTTTCTTTTGCTCTAAATCAGATAGGCACTCTTCGATAAGTTCAACCTCTGAAAAATGCCTTTTGAGTTTAATTAACAATTCTTTGCGTGAGTGAGTTCTTCTTTTAAGAAGAGAAAGTGCTTTTAATTTGATGTTGTATTTTTTTTCTTCCTTGAGAAGTTGTTCTATTTGTTCATCAGATAAATCATCAAATTTTCTTAATCCATATTGATAGACAATATCTTTATTTAATAAAATCTCTTGTTGATTTTCAAAGGTTATTAAAACTTTTTTATCATCTCTTTTTACTATCTGATGAATTTTCATCAATTATTTTGAAGTCTTTTTTGACTTACCTTTTTCTTCTTGAATATCTTCTTGACTACTTGGCTTTGGTTTTATTAAACCTAATTTCATTTTAATATCTTCTTCAAGTTTTTTATAAAGAGCTGGCATCTCAATCAACTTTTGTTTGAATTGCTCTCGACCTTGAATTCTATCTTCTCCATAAGTAAACCACGCACCACTTTTTTTGATTATTCCGATTTCTGTACCGAGATCAATTAAATCACCTGTTTTAGAAATTCCTTCGTTATAGAGAATATCAAATTCAACTTGTTTGAAGGGTGGAGCAACCTTGCTTTTAACTATTTTAACTTTTGTTCTATTGCCGATAACATCTTCACCTTCTTTTATTGCAGCAACCTTACGAATATCAATTCTCACGGAGGCATAAAACTTTAATGCATTACCGCCCGTTGTTGTTTCGGGACTTCCAAACATCACTCCAATTTTGCTTCTTAACTGATTGATGAAAATTACTGCGGTTTTAGATTTAGAAATTGCTGCAGTAAGTTTTCTTAATGCCTGAGACATCAAACGTGCTTGAACGGCCATAGTTGCATCACCCATCTCACCCTCAATTTCAGAGCGAGGGACTAAGGCTGCTACTGAGTCAATCACAATTACATCAAGTGCATTGCTTCTTACTAAAGTGTCTGTTATTTCAAGAGCTTGTTCGCCATAATCAGGTTGAGAAATCAGCAGATTGGAAGTGTCAACACCGAGCATTTTAGCATAATTAACATCCAATGCGTGCTCTGCATCGATGAATGCTGCGAGGCCTCCCATTTTCTGTGCTTCTGCTATAATATGAAGGCAAAGTGTTGTTTTACCACTTGACTCAGGGCCGAAAATTTCTGTTATCCTTCCTCTTGGAATTCCACCAATCCCTAACGCAATATCTAATGAAAGTGCACCTGTTGGAATTGCCTCAATATCATTAATTATTCCATCTCCAAGTTTCATTATTGTGCCTTTGCCATAGGTTTTTTCAATACTTGAGATGGCATCTTCGATTATTTTTAATTTTTGCTCTCTGTCTGTACTCATTATTTGCTCCGTTTTTTCAATTGAAATTTATGAATTTTTTTATACACCGAACCGGCTGGTAACAGTTCGCTTTGATAAAAAATTATTTTATCAGATTCAAAATCTATTGATTCAAAATTAAGTTCTTTGAGTTTTTCTAAAAAGTCAGTGTTTCGTTTATTTTTTACTCTTAATAAAGTAAGATGAGGTTTGAAAGATCTTTTTTCTTTTTCAATTCCAAAATCAAAAAGAACATCTTCAATTTTTTTTACTATCTCTATTAATTCATCTGAGACATTCAATCCGGCCCAAAATATTTTGGGTTCATTTTTATGGTAAAACATACCAAAATTTTTCAAGATAAGCATTTGAGAATTTATTTCATTCAAGAAATTTAAACTCTTTAATATTTCTGGAACGATATCACTCTCAATATCACCGATAAATTTTAAGGTTAAATGAATTTTTTCTTTTGGCTCCCACCTAAAAAGTTTAGCTTCTGAGTAATTGTAAATAAGATTAAAAATTTTTTCTTTGACAAAGTCTGGAATATCTAAAGCTATGAAAGTTCTAATCTTCATCTGGAATTCTTAATAAATTTCTTCGAAGCATTTCAAGTGCAGCTTGGGAGGTTCTTTGTTTGTTTATAATTCTGTCATTACCAAATAAAAATTTCTTTGCATAACAGACTTTCTCATCACAATAACCGATATAAACCAATCCCAAAGGTTTGTTATAGGTTGCTCCAGTTGGTCCCATAATTCCTGTTGTAGATAATCCAATATCAGCGCCACTAATTGCTCTAATTCCTTCTGCCATTTGCATTGCCACTTCAGGAGAAACTGCACCGAATTTTTGAATTGTATCTTCATTAACTTTCAAAATTTCAACCTTTGCAGCGTTACTATAGGCAACAACACCTCTTTCAAAATAGTTGCTACTGCCGGAGATATCTGTTATTCTGCTTGCAATGAATCCGCCTGTACAAGATTCAGCAACAGCGAGAGTTAAATTTCTTTCAGTTAAAATTTTTCCAATCGTTTCTTCTAATAATTCTTCTCCACGTGCATAAATATATCTACCTACTTTTCCTCTGATTCTCTGTTCTATTTCAACCAATTTATTTGAACATTCATTCTCATTTTCAGCCTGAACCGTAATCCTGATTTTTACTCCGTATTGATTTGGAAGAAATGCTAATTTTCCTCCATCGAGCAATTCTTCAAGATTACCAAGACGTTCATATAAAACAGACTCTGGAATTCCTGTGGTTTGTAAGATTAACCTTTGAGTTATTATCTGTGATTTGTTTTTTCGTTTAAGTTCCGGAATTACAAAATTGCTCATCATTTCTTTCATTTCAATTGGAACACCAGGAAGTACAATAAAAAATTTGTTTTTTTCCTCAATCCAAAATCCGGGAGAGGTACCTTTTGTGTTTCTTATTGGTATAGAATTCTTAGGAATCAATGCTTGCTTTTTATTTATTTCAAGTAGTTCTCGTCCACGTGATTTGAAGAATTCATTTAAATCTTCAAATACTTTTTCATCCATGACCAACTCTGTGTCAAAAAATTTTATAACAGCTGTTCTTGTTATATCATCGTGCGTAGGTCCTAAACCACCAGTTGCTATAATTACATCAGCCATCTGAAATGCAATATGAAATTCATTTAAGATTTCTTCTAAACTATCAGCAACAACAGATGATTTTATTACATCAATATTGATATCACTTAATGCTGATCCAATAAATGCAGCATTCGTATTGACCGTTTGACCAATCAGGAGTTCATCTCCAATTGAAATTAAATATGCTTTCATAAGTTTTTCAGTTAGATAGATAATAAATTATTTGCATTATTAAAAATGTATAAAAACCAGAGATTATATCGTCAGCCATTATTCCAAAACCACTAGGTAATTTTTCAGAATGTCGAGCTGGAAAAGGTTTTACAACATCTAAAAATCTCCAAATTAAGAATGATGTTGAAATCCATAAAAGATCTTTTGGAAGATTTATGAATGAAATCCAAGTTCCAACCCATTCATCAATTGTGCATTCAGCTGGGTCTTTGCCATATATTTTTTCAAATTTTGCTGAGACAATTACTCCTACGATTGTAAAAAGAATTATTAAAAAAATTAAAGCTCTAATATCTTCTGATTTTGGAATTATCAAATAGATTATCAAAGCGACTAAGCTTCCAAAAGTCCCTGATGCAAATGGTATGTAACCAGTATATAAACCTGATCCAATAATTTTTTCAAACCAATTTATTTGTTTCATTTAATATTTTTTTTATTAATTGTGAATTGACAGCGATGTATGAAATTCCTGAATGAACAGTTATTAAAGTAATGATCAGCATAACAAAGTAAATCAAATCTTTATTCATCATCATTCTTATATAATCACCATAGTTTATAACAAAATAATTTGTATGTTGTAGAACATAACCAACAAGTAAATAATATAAAAAAAACATTTGCAAAAAAGTTTTCCATTTTGCATAGTAAGTTGTCTTAAAAGGAATGCCTCTACTATCAGCAAGCAAACGGAGTAATGTAACAATTAAATCTCTTAAAATAACTAAACTCACCATCCAAAGTTCTAAAATTCCAACTACAACAAATCCAATAAAAACAGTTGAAGTTAAAATTTTATCAGCCAATGGATCCCAAAATTTTCCCCAAGCAGTTATATAATTAAATTTTCTCGCAAGCCAACCATCATACCAATCAGTGATTGCAGCGATGAGATAAACAATAAAAGATATTTGAATCATTGTAGAATTTTTTGACAAAAATAAAATCAGGAAAATAGGAGTGAGAATAATTCGTAAAATAGTTAATTGATTTGGTAATATCATATCTATTCCATTTTATCAGCAATCATTCTCAAATAGGGAAATTCATATATGCCTGTATTATGACCATCTTGCCAAACAATTGTAATCGCATAACTCCCTACCTGATTTATGGAACTAATTTTTATTTGATTTTCTGAATAAAGAGGAATATAAGTAGGACTCTGATTTTCTTTTTCTGCTAAGCAAGTTGCACACGGGCAAAGTTTCCTTAATTTCAATAATGTAATCACCTGGTTAGTATTATCATTCCAACTTATAAATAACCTATCTTTACTTTCTGATAACTTAATTTGTTTAGGAAATAAACTCATAAATTGATTTCCCAGTTAGTCGTTCCAAAGCTTCTTGATATTTTAGACTTGTATTTTTAATTATCTCATCCGGCAATTTAGGTGCGGGTGGTTTTCGGTTAAAATTTATTGAATTCAGATAATCTCTTAGATATTGCTTATCAAAACTTTCCTGAGATTTACCAATCTGATACTTTCTTACATCCCAAAATCTGCTTGAGTCTGGAGTAAGAAGTTCATCAATTAAAATTATTTTGTTATCATAAAAACCGAATTCCATTTTTGTATCAGCAATAATAATTCCTCTACTCAAAGCAAATTCATAGGCTTTTTTATAAATATTTAAAGAAATATTTTTCAAAAAAACAATTACATCCTCTCCAACAAGCTCAGCTGCTCTATTCTCTGAAATATTTTCATCGTGTCTTCCAATTTCTTCTTTGGTTGCTGGGGTAAAAATTGGCTCTTCAAGTTTTTGGGACTCTTTTAATCCTAAAGGTAATTTAATTCCACAGACTTCACCAATTTTTAGATAATCATTCCAGGCAGAACCTGAGATAAATCCTCTTACAACACACTCAATCGGAATCACTTTAGTCTTTTTGACGAGCATACTTCTGTTTTTTAATTCATCAAGATAGTCTGAGCATATATCTGGAAAGTCATTGACATCTGTTGAGATAAGATGATTTTCAACAACATCACTCAATAGATTAAACCAAAATTCTGAAATCTTCGTTAGAATAAATCCCTTGAATGGAATACCTTGCTCCATAATAACATCATAAGCAGAGATTCTGTCAGTGGATACTATCAAAAGACTTTCACCTAAATCATAGATGTCTCGAACTTTACCACGTTTTAATAAATTTAATTTCGGGAAGTTTGTCTCAATAATTACTTGAGGTTTCATATTTAAGATTAATTTATTAGCAAATATAATTTATAATATCTGAATCTTATGATAGAATTATTTAACTGAGAATCTCTAATAAAACGATAACTATAAAAAAGACAAAAACAAATTAAGCCACATTTTTACAATGAATTATTTGAATTAAATGATTATTTTTTTCATTCAAAAATAAAGAGTTTATTATGCAACTATGCATTTTTGAAGACGATGAATATTATAAATTTGAGCCACTGATTTTTAGCAGACCAGTTTTCGATTTGAAAATTGGGTCAACAACAATCAGAGAAAAAATTTCAAAAATTTTGAAATTTGATTCTTACACTCTTCTTTTTAGAGATTATTTGAAAGACTCTCTTGAGTATCAAGATGATAAAATATTAAAAAATGAATTTGTTGAAGATGACTATCTATTTATCAATGGAAGAATAATTCCAGATTTAGAGATTAGAAATATTTTATCAAAAAGCTTTGAAGGAAATTACGTACTAAAAAATGGTGATATTTTAATTGCATCTTTTTTAGAAAAAAATTTAATAAGAAAATTTTTTATCGATCAAAAACCATCTTTCGATAAGAAATTATTTTCAGGATTAAATCAATATTCAATAGATTTAAAGTATTTTACATACATTTGGGAAATTCTATATAAAAATGAACTGTTTATTGAACAAGATTTTAATATTTTCTTCAAGAAGAATCATATTCCAGTGTTAGATATTTCGGTTAAATTAATAAACGAGAAATCAATTTTTATCTCAGATACTGCTAAAATTGGGTTCAATGTGATTTTAGATGCTTCAAAAGGACCAATAATAATTGACGATAATGCTCAAGTTATGCACAATTCTGTAGTATCTGGTCCTTGCTACATTGGGAAAAATTCATTAGTTAAAAGCAACTCACAAATTTATAGTGGGACATCAATAGGAGATTTTTGTAAGGTAGCAGGAGAGATTTCAAATTCGATTATATTGGATTATTCAAATAAGCAACACGATGGATTTTTAGGTCATTCATATCTCGGAAGTTGGGTCAATTTAGGAGCTGGAACAATAACAAGTAATCTTAAAAACAATTATTCTAAAATTCAGGTTGAATTATCTTTTGACAAAATCAAAACTGATATCCAGTTCTTAGGATTATTAGCTGGCGATCATCTGAAATCTGCTATTGGGACACGATTTAATACTTCAACTGTTGTAGGTTTTTGTTGTAATGTTTTTGGAGAAGGATTAACCAATAAATTTATTCCATCATTTTCTTGGGGAAGTATTTCAAATAAAAACACTTTTGAATTAGATAAAGCTATTGAAGTAGCAAAAATCGTTTATGCAAGAAGAGGCAAAGAATTTAACGAAAATGATTTTATTTTATTTGAAAAAATTTTTAATGATACGAAACTAATTAGAGAAAAGTATGGATATAAATGAAAATAATAATTTAGTAGAAAAACCTGTTGATGATGAAGAAATAATTCCTTCTGATATTACGGCTGGGATTAAACTTCCATTAGAAGAACATAGAGTTGTTGATTTATACACTGGTGTTCGTGGTTTAGCTGTTAAGATTCTAAACCGTATTGAAAAAACAGATGCATATTTAGACAAGCTAATAGATTTTGAGTTGAAAAATTCGGAATTATCGGGTCAAGATAAAGCATTACTTTTTGAAATAGTTCACGGCGTTGTTCGATGGATGGGAAGATTAGATTGGATTTTGAATGGATTTTACAAAGGACAATTTGCAAAAGGAATTCCCGATTTAAAGAATGGCTTGAGAGTAGCACTTTACCAAGTGTTTTTTTTAGATAAAATTCCTGATTATGCGGCAGTTAATGAGGCTGTTGAATTTGTAAAAAAACTTCAAGGTCAGAAAGTAGCTAACATCAGTAATGCAATCCTTCGAAATATACTCAAAGCAAAAGATGGAATTAGATATCCAAATCCAGATGAGGATTTAATTGGTTATTTATCAGCTTATTATTCTCATCCTAGTTGGATGATTAAAAGATATCTCGAGAGATTTGGAAGAGAAGAAACTGAAAAATTATTATTAGCAAATAACGAAAAACCTTCCTTGACATTAAGAATAAATTCTCTGAAAACAAATCAAGAAGAATTTTTAAGATTGCTTGATTCTGTAAATTTGAAATATCGAGTTGGCAAATACAACCCTGATTTCGTCAAACTTTTGAATCTTACAAACATAACTGCTTGGGAATATTTCTCTAAAGGCTATTTTAGCATTCAAGATGAAAGCACGGGATTTTCCTGCAAACTTCTTGATGTAATTCCAGGAATGAGAGTTTTAGATATGTGTGCTGCTCCGGGAGGTAAATCAGCCTACATTGCTGATTTAATGAAAGATAAAGGTGAGATTATTGCTCTGGATAAATTTGAATCGAGATTGAAGTTGTTAGAAAAGAACAATGAACGTTTAGGAATAAAATCAATTACTCCTGTAGTTGCCGATGCATTAGAATTCAAAGATGCTCCATTTGATAGAATTTTATTAGATGCACCTTGCACAGGGACAGGTACATTATCAAAAAAACCTGACATTAAATGGAAAAAGGATATTTTTGATGTCAAAAAAATGTCTGAGCATCAATTAAAACTATTACAAAAAGCAGCTACATTAGTTAAACCAGGAGGAATTATAGTTTATAGTACTTGCTCAATTGAAGAAGAAGAAAATTTTCAGGTTGTTAAGAAATTTCTTGAATCAAATCCAGACTTTCAATTAAAACCTGCTAATGGTTTACTACCTGATGATGTAATTGATGATCAAGGATGTGTTCAAACTTTTCCTCATAAACATCAAATGGATGGAGTCTTTGCAGCCAAATTAGTTAAAGTAAATTAGGAAATATGTTAAACAAATTTTCTGAAGAACTAAAAAACAAAAGAGAAGAGGTCGGATTATCTATTCAGCAAATTGCTAATAAGACAAGAATAGATAAAAAATTTCTTGAATTAATGGAACAAGGAAATTTCTCTTTCCTTCCAGAAGTTTACGTAAAATCATTTATCAGAGAATATGCACAAATCGTTGGCCTTGATCCCGAAGAAACAGTAAAAAAATTTTTATTGGCCAAAGAAGGTAAAACTTTATCTTCAGAAATAGAAACAAAAGAAAATTCAGAACCCGAAGCACCTATAAAAGAGTCATCCACGTCAAAATCATATATTGATGATAGTTTATCAAGTCAACCAGTATCTCAGATTTCAAACAGCAATCAAAAATTAATAATTATAGCTTCTACCTTTCTTGTTGTAATAATATTATTAGCAGTGATTTATTTTTTTAATAGCAAAGATGAAATTATAATTACTAATTCACCCATTGAAGGCTCAACGTCAGAGGAAATTCAAAGATTCGAAGAGCCAACAATCAATTCGCTAGATGGAAATATTTCAACTTACGATAGTTTAAGTTTAGAAATCTTTTCACTTGATACAACTTGGGTTTATTTGATTTTAGATGAAACCGTTCCTTATGAATTTATGCTCTATCCAAATAAAAAAACTATAGTTAAAGCCAGATCATCTTTCTCTGGCACTTTTGGAAATTCTGGTTCAGTAAAATTAAAATTGAATGATAAGGACATTGATTTTATTGGTAGATTAAAATTGCCTCGACACTTTAAAATTGATAGAAACTTTAACTTGGAATACCTGAACAATCGTCCAATAATCAAAGAAATCAATGTTAGACAAGATTGAACAAAGAATAAAATTTTTACGAGATGAAATAAACAAATACGACTATCATTATTACGTTCTTGCTGAACCTCTAATAAGTGACTATGAATACGATCAACTTTACAAAGAATTAGAAAAATTAGAAGCTGAATATCCACAGTTCATAACTCCTGATTCTCCAACTCAACGAGTAGGAAAAGATTTAACTAAAGAGTTTAAACCTGTAAATCATCTTTTCCCAATGTTGAGCCTATCAAACACCTACACTGAAGAAGATTTAATTGATTTTGATAAAAGAATAAAAAAAGAAATTCAAGAAGATGAAGTTGAATATGTTGTTGAGTATAAAATTGATGGTGCTTCTATAAGTTTACGATACACAAATGGTCAACTTGTTACAGCAGCCACTCGAGGCGATGGAAATGTTGGAGAGGATATTACAAACAACGCAAAAACAATAAGAGCAATTCCATTAAAAATACCATTAGAGTTAGTTGAAAAATATAACTTAACCGAGTTCGAGGCACGCGGAGAAATATATATGAGTATCTCTGATTTTAATTTACTAAACTCAGAGAGACTCAAAAGTGGCGAAAAAACTTTTGCAAACCCAAGAAACTTTGCTGCCGGAAGCTTAAAATTACAAGACCCTCAAATAGTTGCTGAAAGAAAACTTAATGTTTTTTTATATGCTTTATTAGGGACTGGAATAAAATCCAGTACTCATTGGGAAAATCTAAATATACTTAAAGAATGTGGATTTAGAATTAATCCCCATTCAAAACTTTGTAAAAACATCAAAGAAGTAATTGATTATTGTAATCACTTAGAAAGTAAAAGAAACTCACTCGATTATGAAGTGGATGGAGCTGTTATCAAAGTAAATTCATTATTAATTCAACAACAACTTGGTAATATTGCTAAATCCCCAAGATGGGCTGTTGCATATAAATTCAAAGCAAAACAAGCTAAAACAAAAATTAGAGATATAGTTTGGCAAGTCGGTAGAACTGGCGCCGTAACCCCAGTTGCCGAGCTTGAACCAGTTTTCTTAGCAGGATCAAAAATCAGTAGAGCTACTCTTCATAATTATGATGAAATAAAAAGAAAAGATATTAGAGTTGGGGATTCAGTTATCATAGAAAAAGGTGGAGATGTTATCCCAAAAGTTGTTGAAGTAATTAAAGAAGAACGAAAACCAGATTCAATTGAAACAAAGCCTCCTGAAAAATGCCCTGTATGTAATTCAAAAATTTATTTCCCTGACAACGAGGCTGCTGCATATTGTGAAAATTATGAATGTCCCGCACAAATTAAAGCTCGATTAGTTCATTTTGCTTCACGTGGGGCAATGGATATTGAAGGACTTGGCGATGCATTAATAGACCTTTTAGTAGATAAAGGATTCTTAAAGAGCTTCCCTGATATTTATAAACTAAAAAATTATCGCGATGAGTTAATCAAAATAGAAAGACTTGGTCAAAAAAGTGTTGATAAACTTTTAGCTAATATTGAAAAAAGTAAAAAACAGCCATTTCATAAAGTTTTATTCGCATTAGGAATTAGATACGTTGGTGCTGGTGTTTCTCAAAAATTGGTTGAACATTTCAGCAATATAAACGAATTAATTAATGCATCAGAAGAATCTTTGAATGCAATTTATGAAATAGGACCTAATATTAGTAAAAGTATTATTAGATTTTTTTCAGATAAAAATAATTTGAAAATAATAGAAGATTTAATAAATCTCGGATTAAATTTTGAAACAGAGAAGAGGGAAACTAACACCAAGAATTTCTTTACTGGAAAAACATTCGTTCTTACTGGAACATTAAATTCTCTTTCTCGTGAAGAAGCATCTCAAAAAATTATTGAACTTGGTGGTAAAGTATCATCATCTGTCTCAAAAAACACTGATTATGTAATTGCTGGTGAAAAAGCTGGTTCAAAGCTCGATAAAGCAAATTCACTCGGTATTAAAATCTTAAATGAAGAAGAGTTTTTACAATTTTTGAAAGAGGCAGAAAAAACTATTAATGATTGAATTTATCAAAGAGAAAATTGCTTACTACATAATCAAAAAATATTTGAAGAAAAAAAAGTATAATTCAAATTTAACATTCACTGAATCTTTCAGTAATTCATTTGACTTCTTAATTATAATGCCTACAGATGAATCCGACTTCAGAAATTCTTTTCAAGTTATTGAATTCATTGAAAATCATAATAAAACTATTTTGATTTTTTTGAATGATTTTAAAGTAGCTCTTTTACCAATCAAGTTTAGAAACAAAACATTCAGTTTTAATTTAAATGATATCAATAAACTGAATTTACCAAAGAAAGAACTCATAGATAAATTAATAAAACTAAAATTCGATATGGTAATTGATTTAAATAGAATTGATAGTCTATTTCACAGTTATGTAGCTAATTTAGTTGGAGCAAAGTTTAGAATTGGTATGAATAAGAAAAAAGCAGCCGAGTTTTATAATGTTATATTTTCTGATCATTCAAACGAAAGCAGTATTTTTTATTCGAACTTTGTAAGTTTCATAAAAATGTTTTGAAACTAATTTTTATACAAAACTTTAATCGGATATTTAAACTTTTCTATTCATCTATTGAATTACTATTAAATCAACAGAATGAAGTTAAACGAATAATCAAGAATTTAATTAGAGAATATTAATTTTTAGATTCTTTGCAATATTGTTTGATGTAATGATAAGCTAACAAATAACCCTTTTTTAATGCCAAATCAAGATCCTTACAACATCCTTCTAAGTCATTCTGCTCTTTTTTACACATAGCTCTATAAAAATATGCAGACTCGTGATTAGGGTTTAATTCAATACATTTATCTAATTTTTTTAAGCTTTCCTGATAGTTACCTAAGTTGTAATCACAAAAACCGATGTAATAATTTGCCTCAGCACTATCTTGTTTATGATTCAAATAGTTCTGAAAATCTCGTTTTGCTTCGACAAACATATTAAGTTCAACATAAGCTTTCCCTCTATGATAAAACGCCAAGGATTCCTTAAGCCCCCTTTCTAATGCCTTTGAGTAATCTGAAATTGCCTCATTATACAATTTTTGATGGCTATAGCATAAGCCTCTTGCATAGTAAGCTGATGCTTCTTGTTGATTAAGGTTTATTGCAAAAGTAAAATCCTGTATTGCTCCGTTAAAATCATTAAGTTTTGTTTTAGCGATTCCCCTTCTGAAAAGAATTTCGTAATCAGGAGCAGAAATAGTTAGAGCTTTATCATAGTCTTCTAAAGCACCTTTGTAGTCTTTTAATTTTTCTCTTTCCTTTGCTCTTTGAGCAAAATCCTCTTCATCCCCTTTATCCATTTCAATTTCAATGCTATGCTCGAGTATTTTACGAGTGCGGTATGGTATTTTTTGTTTTTTACCTTGTGAAATCTTATATATAAAAAATATCACTACTAAAATTGCAATTATTATGTATATAACTGAAAAATCCATTTAATTGTTTTCTTCAAATAATTAAAATATTTTGATACATTAATTTAAAGAAAATAGTGTTCGCAAAAACAATGAGAAAAATATCTGATTCAGACTTAAAAAACGTCCAATTGATGATTTTAGACCTTGATGGAACTCTATTAAATCGTGAAGGGAAGCTCCCAATAAACATAAAGAATTCAATTGATTCTTTGTTAAAGATGGGAGTTTATATAACATTTGCTTCAGGAAGAGTTCATTCATCGATTATTAAGTATGCTAATTTATTTGATATTGATATTCCTCTTATTTCTCTCGATGGTGCTTTGGTGAAAAACAAATCTGGAAACGTAATTCTTCACAAAGCTGTTATTAGACCAAGTGTGGTAAAAAAAGCTATCAAATATGCAGAGACAAATCTAATTCAAATAGGGCTTTGTCACGAAGATGAGATTTTCCATAATGAAGATAGTGCAACTCTTCCGATGATTTTAGAGAAAGCAGGAGCCAAATACACAGAAGTCAATAGTTTTGAAAAATACATCAAGGATACATTAGAAATAGTTTGCACCAGCGATAATAAAAAGAGCCTTGAACAAATGGCTCGAAGACTTAAATTTCCATTTTCTTTCGGAAATACAGTTAATGTATTTCGTTCAAGGCTATATCCGAATATTCATTATCTGGAATGCAGAAAAGCTGGTTCATCAAAAGGAAATGCATTGTATAAGTTATTAAAATATCTAAAAGTTAAAGAAAAAAATGCTTTAGTTGCTGGTGATTGGTATAACGACATTTCAATGTTTAATACAGATGCTATTAAAGTTGCCTTAAAAAACTCAATTCAAAAACTTAAATTGAAAGCTGACATCATCTTAAAAAAATCAAATGATGAAGAAGGATTAAACGAGATTTTAGAAAAAATAATTTTCCTTAAAAGCTGATAATGAAATCTGAAAATGTAAAAAAAGGTTATAAAAGAAGAATTTTAATCTTCGTAATTACTACTTTATTCATTGTCTTTATGTTTCCCAAAGGTGAGTCACTTGATTTTCAAGTGTCGGAGGGGGCAATTTGGACAAGAGAAGATTTAATTGCAACAATTAGCTTCCCAATTCTTAAAGATGCTGCTATTTATGAAAAAGAACTTCAAGAAGCAGAAAGAACTGTTTTTCCGGTTTTTGTTAAAAAAAATTTTTCAATAACTGATTCTATCAATTCATTTAAGAAAAAGCTTATTGAAATTTTAGATGAAAGTATAAAAGTTGAAGCATCTGATTTTATCAATCCAACTTTCCTATCCCCGAAATCATTTTCAACTTTAGTCTCAATTCATCGTGAGAAAAAAATATTTCGAAAAGGGAATATCTCTGTTGATAATTTGATTGATTATCTAAACCCAATACTTCTTAAATTAAATCAAAAAGGCATTCTTAACGTAAAGAGAAATGAAATTAAAAAAGATACTATTGCACTTCGTGTTGGAAATATTGATATAATCACATCAGCAAAAGATTTTCTTTTTTACGATGATGCTTATGAAATTGCAAATAATTCTATTTCTAATCTTGAACTTAAAGATGAATACAAAGAAATATTGAAAGAATTTGTAAATAAATTTTTAATAGCCAACATAATATTTGATCAAGAAGCTACCAAACTTGAAATAGAACAAGCGAGGAATAGCGTACCAAGATATTCTGGAATTGTCAACGAGAATGAAAGAATTGTTGCTAAACACGATAGAATTACCAAACAAATCAAACTAAAAATTGACTCATATAAAGAAGCAAAGAATTTTGATATTACAATTTGGGAAAATGTTCTTCAATTCATTGGAAAATTCTTGCATATCAGTGCTTTAATTTCAATACTTGGAATTTATCTATATCTCTTTAGGAAAAAAATTTTTTACGACAATAGTAAATTATTATTAATTGCTTTGTTTTATATGTTCGTTTCATTCATTACATTTTTGATCAACTCTGCTCCGATTAAAGCACCGATTCAGTATTTGATATTCATACCTGTTGTCTCAATGATTCTTACCATTACCTTCGATTCAAGAGTTGGATTTTATTCCACAGCCATTTTAACTATGATAGTAGGAGCTCTTCGTGGAAACGACTATAATTTTATGATTATAAATTTTGTAGCTGGAGCTTTGTCCGTATATACGGTTAGAGATATAAGAAATAGAACTCAAATTTTCAGATCATTTATTTTTATTTTCATCGGATATTTAACAACAATTCTTGCTTTTGGATTTGAAAGATTTGCAAAAGCAGAAACTATTCTAATAGAATTAGCTTTTGCATCTTCAAATGCAATTGTAAGTCCTGCTTTAACTTATGGTTTATTAATATTCATTGAAAAAATCTTTAAGATAACTACAGAATTAACCTTAGTTGAGCTAACTAATTATGAAAGACCATTATTAAGGGAATTAGCAGCTAAATCCCCTGGAACTTTCAATCACACTTTAACTGTAAGTTTACTTTCTGAATCTGCTGCTGAAAAAGTAGAAGGAAATTCACTACTGGCTAAAGTTGGGGCATTATATCACGACATCGGAAAAACAATTTATCCTTCAGCATTTATTGAAAATCAAATTAAAGGCGAAAATATCCACGATAACTTAAAACCAGAGGAAAGCGTAAAAATAATTTTAAAGCATATTGATGAAGGAATTGAATTAGCAAAACTGAACAAACTTCCACCTGAAATTATAGATTTCATCCCAATGCATCACGGAACATCTGTTTTATCATATTTTTATGAGAAAGCAAAAGTTCTATACGGTGAAAATAATGTCAACATTAACGATTATCGCTATAAAGGGCCAAAACCAAATTCAAAGGAAACAGCAATTGTTATGCTCGCTGATGGATGTGAATCTGCAGTTAGATCAATTTCCGAACCTACAGAAGAGAAAATCAAAAATGTAGTTAATAATATTTTTAATTCTAAATTAGAGGATCATCAGCTTGATGAGGCTCCGTTAAATTTTTCTGATATAAACAAAATCAAAGAAACATTTTTGACAATTCTAATAACTCAAAATCATAAAAGAATTAAATACCCAAAACAAGATGAAATAGAAAAAGGGATTATTCCAGAAAAAGAAGTTAAATGAAGACGTTCTTGAAAGATTATCTTGCGCAGTTGAAGGTTGAAAAAAACTTAGCATCAAACACAATATCATCTTATAAAAGCGATTTAGAAAGTTTCCTAAATTATCTAGAAGATGTTGGAATTAAAGATTTATCTGAAATAAAAAAAGAACATATTAGCTCCTTCTTTAAAATCTTAAAAAATTTAGGTCTCAGTGAAAAATCAAGCGCTAGATATTTTTCCTCTTTACGAGGCTTTTTTAAGTATTTGATTGTTAATGAATACTTAAAGTCTAATCCAATTGATAAAATGAATGCTCCTAAAATTTCAAGGAAACTTCCTTCTGTTTTATCCGTAGAGGAGATTAATTTGTTATTATCTTCACCCAAAACTGATGATAAATTTGGTATTAGAGATAAAGCTATGCTGGAAGTTTTTTATGCTTGTGGATTAAGAGTATCCGAATTAATTAATCTTAAAATAATTGATCTTTTTTTGAAAGAGAATCTAATTAAAGTTTTTGGAAAAGGCAGGAAGGAAAGACTCGTTCCAATAGGTTCATCAGCAATTTTTTGGCTTGAAAAATACCTTATAGAAAGCAGGCCTTTTCTGAAAAAGAATCTCCAAAGTGAAAACTATGTTTTCTTAAACAATCGTGGCAAAAAATTTTCAAGAATGGGTGTTTGGAAAATTGTAAAAAAATATGTTGAATTATCTAATTTGAAAAAAGAAATTCATCCACACACATTCAGACATTCTTTTGCTACTCATTTAATTGAAGGTGGTGCAGATTTAAGATCAGTTCAGGAAATGCTTGGACACGCTGATATCTCAACTACCCAAATTTACACTCATATTGATCGAGAGTATATTAAAAAAGTTCATAAATTGTATCATCCGCGCGGTTAAAATTATTATATGATCTTTAAATCAAAACAAATAATAATTTTAATTTTTCTATTTATTGCACTAATTATTTTCTCTTGCACAGATAATAATCCAAAAGAAAAAGATAATACTGATGATTATCAATATCTGAATAGAAATTCATTTAAAGGTTTTTACTTTATTACAGAAACTTCTTCGAGTCTTGTTTTGAATTATTATAATTTTATAGATGATACAATTCTTACAATTTTCAATAATAAAAACGAAAAAGTTATCGAGGTTGAACATAATTCTCAAAATAATTCCGTTTTTTTCATAACGATTAAACGGCTCAATAAAAATCTTGATATTCCTGAATTCGAGGGCATTAAACTTTATCATTATGATAATACTAGTAAAAGCATCAAATTAATAAACAACTTTTCTTCATCAATTCAAGTTTATTCTTTCTGGGTTGACATTAATAGATTCAAATTTATAAGAGTATTTTTTGATGAGGTTGTTGCTTCTTATGTGGTCAAACATTCGATCATTTACAATCCTTTTGGGAAGCTAATTTTCGAAGAAAATGAAGTTTTTGATATTATAAAAAGCGGTTACCCTGTTATTGAAAAAGCCAACTTTAAGCTAATGTCATCCGATAAAAAAATTCAAATTAAATTTGGAGTAGATTCTATTTTTATTTTTAATAACAAAACGCAAAAAGTGGAAGCAACATTTAATAAAAAAAATATTTTAGATATAGCTTGGACGGATGATGATAATTACCTGATTCTTTTTTTAGAAGATACCGAATCAAATAACAGAAACATTGTTATTTATGAAAAGACCAATAATCAACTAACTAAAAAAATAAATTTGGAGGGTATAAAAAATTTTATCTTACAAGGCAAATATTTAATATTTGATTACAAAGAAAATGATTCAAGTATAATTGAAATCTTACACATAGAAAGACTTCTGACAATTAAGAAATTATCAATTGGGAAAAATAATTTCATTAAAAATGCAAAATTAAAGTAGAATAGATTTGAACACTTATTTAAGAATAATCAGATACGCAATACCTTATTGGAAATATATATTACTTACATTCATTTGCACTATATTTTATGCAATAATGAATGGCACCTCTGTCTATCTAACTATTCCTCTTTTAGATACACTTTTTCAAGAAACCAATAAAACCACAAAGGTTGAAAGCCAAGAATTAAAAACTAAGCCATCTGTTTTTCCTGAATGGGTGGAAAAAACAAAAGAAAATATTAGCAAAAATTTTAATGATTATATTCTTCAAGGTCAGAAAAAAGATGTTCTCCTAAAAATTTGTATTGTCATCGTTTTAGCATTTTTTCTAAAAAACTTGTTCGGATACCTTCAAGGTAATTTGATGGCTTATGTTGAATTTGCTGCTATGAAAGATTTGAGAGATCAAGCTTATATGCACTTACACAAATTACCTATGAGTTACTTCAAAAAGGAGAGAGTCGGAAATTTGATCTCAAGGTTTACTAATGACATTGGAGTTATTCAATCAAGTATCTCCGCAACTTTTTCAAATTTGATTAAAGAACCTTTAACAATATTAGTTTTTCTTTTCATTGCGATCAGTATAAGCTGGCAGTTAACACTTTTTGCTTTTATTATTTTACCATTCTCAATGGTGATTATTGCCTGGATAGGATTTAAGATGCGAAGACAAAGTTCAAAACTTCAATCAAAGCAAGCGGATATCACAAGTGTTCTTCAAGAGACAATTTCCGGAGTTAAAATAGTAAAAGCTTTTGGTATGGAGGATTATGAAAACAAAAAATTTATGAAAGAGACTAAGTCGTTCTTTAAACTTGTAATAAAAATAGTTTTAGTCAGAAATGCTTCTTCACCATTAACGGAATTTCTCAGTGTAATTGTAGGATCATTTATTATTTATTATGGTGGATTATTAGTTCTAGAAGATAATACTATTTCAGCGAGTCAATTTTTAGGATTTCTATTTGCAATATTTCAAATGATGCCGCCAATTAAAGAGTTAAGCAGTATTAATAATAGAATACAAGAAGCAAGTGCTGCTGCAGATAGAATTTTCGAAATTTTAGACACTCAACCTTCAATAAAAGATTCAACCAATGCAATTGAACTCAAAAATTTTAATGACTCGATTGAGTTTAAGAATGTTTCCTTCAAATATGAAGACTCAGAGGATTGGATATTAAAAGATATATCATTCAAAGCTCAAAAGGGAGAGATCATTGCTTTTGTAGGTCCAAGTGGTGGAGGAAAATCCACATTAGTTGACTTAATTCCAAGATTTTATGATCCAAATATTGGCAGCATTTTAATTGATGGGGAAGATATAAGAAATTTCACCTTAAAATCACTTCGTTCTAAAATGGGAATTGTTACTCAAGAAACATTTTTGTTCAATACAACAATTCGTGAGAATATAGCATACGGACTTACTGATTGTTCAGAAGAGAAAATTATTGAGGCAGCGAAAACAGCTAATGCTCACAATTTTATTATAGAATTGCCACTTGGATATGACACGATCATTGGTGAAAGAGGTGTAAAATTATCTGGAGGACAAAGACAAAGATTAGCTATTGCTAGAGCTCTCCTCAAAAATCCCGAAATTATGATATTTGATGAAGCTACTTCTGCTTTGGATAATGAATCTGAAATTCTCGTTCAAGAGGCAATTGAAAGGCTTATGAAAAATCGAACTACTTTTGTTATTGCTCACAGATTAAGCACTATCCGAAATGCTACAAAAATTATTGTAATCGATAAAGGTCAAATCGTCCAAGCTGGCAAACACGAAGAATTAATCTCTCAGGAAGGGAAACTCTATAAAAAACTTTACGAAATGCAATTCAGAGATATAAATGAAAACTTCGATGGCAAATAGTAGGTTTGACAAAAAAGTTATTGTCTCAATTCTATCAATTTTTTCTATTAGTTTTTTACTTTCATTAGCATTAATGCAGGTTATCGCTGGCTTATTATTTTTTATGTGGCTACTTGAAAGAAACGAAGAGAAAAAAAAGACAACTGGAATGATTTTATATTCAATATTTATCTTTGGGATCATTAGGTTGTTATCAATTGTGTTTTCAGAATATCCATCTATAAGTTACCAATCAATTTACAAGGAGGCGATATTTTACACTTCCGCTATTGCATTAAGTTATTATTACAAAGCTTTAGAAAAAGAAGAAATAATCAAAATACTAACAATATTTATTATTGGTGCTTCTTTAATATCATTAATTGGAATATTCAGATTTTATTCTGGGGAAGTTCATCGGGCACAAAGTTATTCGGGTAGTTACACTGTCTTTTCATCATACTTACTTGTTGCTTTCAGTTTTTCATTATTTTTTTATAAAAATCTCACGAAAATTAGGAGTCAAATATTTTGGGCAATTATTTACGTAATTATCTTTACAGGAATTTTCACTTCATTAGGTAGAGCAAATCTAATAATAGCAATTTTAATATTTTTGTTTGCAATTGTCCTAAAACAAATTAGGTTTATTCAATTCTTTATTCTTTTATTATCGCTTCTAATTATATTAGGTATTAATATAATTTATCCGACAAAAACAATTGAACAAAGAGTATCAAATTTAACTCAACTTTCAGATAGAGATATTATTTGGCAAGGAGCATATAAGATTGCTTTTGAAAAACCAGTTTTAGGATTCGGTCCGAGGACATTTTCTGAGGTCTTCCCTGACAAAGAAAAATTTAATGATAAAGGAGTTGGTGGATGGCACAATGACTTTTTACAGATTTATTTTGAAAGTGGAATAATTGGATTATTATCGTTTATTTTTCTTATTTATATGATCTTTAGAGAATCAGTATTGAACATTAAAAACCTTAAAATAGTGGAGGAGTATAAGTCTATATCTATTTCTATTATTTTCTCTGTTTTTAGTTTATTACTTACAACATTCACCTCTGGTTTTATTACATCAACTTACATTTCCGTTGTATTTGTTTTTTTAATTACATTGATTGATAGAATCAGTTTAGAAAGAAACGAATACCTAAACCTCCATCAAATGAGAAATCAGTAGATGGAATTAAATCAATTGTTGGAGCAATCTCTATAAAAATTTCAATAATAGTTCCTCTTGGTATCCAAAAACCACCCAAAGCCCCCCTTAGCCCTAATCGGGAATTATCATTTTCCTGAAATTTTAATCTAACTCCCGGACCATAATAAATAGAAATTTTTTCTGATGTATTGAAACCGCTACTTAAATTAAATAGATAATCACTATGCAAATGAAGCTTAGTATTTTTTTCAAAAGAATAACCTAATCCAAAGGCAATTGCATTTATACCTGTAGTCCAATATTTTGCACTCAATCCTGTAGGTGAACCGACAATAAAACCCACTCCTAAATTTCTACTTTGTGGAAATGAATTACCAATAGAAAACAAAATAAAAATAAGAGATATTATTAAAAGTTTTCTAAACTCTTTCATAGCATTTAAGATTAAAATATTTGAAAAATTTGTTTGCTTATAAAATACTTAATTAATTATTGAAAATTCAAATCAGTTAACAGTATATATTATTGAAAAAATATTTTAAGAAAGGTTCTGAAGATTTAAAGAGTGGTAAGATGTTAAGGGGAATAAGATATTTTTTGTGAGCGCGGGTGGGCTCGAACCACCGACCCTTTGCTTAAAAGGCAAATGCTCTACCCCTGAGCTACGCGCCCAATTTTTTATGAATTTTATTAAATAATTAAAGAACTTTTTACTTCGAAAACATTCAAAACTTAATTAAGGTTCAATCCAAACAAATAATTTGAATTGGCTTGCAAATATATAAATTTGTAATAGCTTTAACAAAATTTAATTATACTGATGAACAAAAATTTCAATATTTTAGTTTGTGACGACGATGAAATTATCTGTTATTTAGTCAAAGAACTACTTGCCGAGGAGGGCTTTAATGCAGATGTTGTCTATGATGGTAAAGATGCAATATCTGCAATAAGACAGAAGAACTACGACCTATTAATTTTAGATCTAAATCTTAAAACCACTCGAGGAGAAGAAGTACTAAAATTTGTAAAGGATTATGATAAATCAATAGAAGTTATAATTCTAAGCGCAGAGACCGAACTTAAATTAGCCGTTCAATGCTTGAAACAAGGGGCCTTCGACTTTATACAAAAACAATATTATACCGAAGAACTAATTCCAACTGTAAATAGAGCTTTATATCAGAAAAATCTAATTCAAAAAACTGAATTACTTGAGAAAGAACTCGAAAAAGTTAGTCCAGCTGAAATTGTTGGTAAAAGCGATTCTATAAAAAGACTTCTTACACTTGCACAAAAAGCTGCACTATCTGATAGTAACATATTGATTGAAGGCGAAACCGGCACTGGAAAAGAACTATTAGCAAAATTCATTCATAAAAATTCCAACAGAAAAAATTATTCTTACGTTACAATAAATTGCGCAGCACTTCCAGATCAACTTTTAGAGAGTGAATTATTCGGTTATGAAAAAGGTGCTTTTACTGATGCAAAAACTACCAAAAGGGGACTTGTAGAAATATCAAACAGAGGAACTCTTTTCTTGGATGAAATCGGAGAATTAAGTCTTACTATTCAACCAAAGCTACTAAGATTTCTCGAAAACGGAGAGTATAGAAGAATTGGTGGAATAGTAAACCTAAAATCAGATGTTCGAATAATATGTGCTACAAATAGAAATCTTATGGAAGAAGCAGAGAAAAAAAATTTCAGAAGAGATCTTTTGTTTAGATTAAATGTTATTACCTTAAGCATTCCACCTTTGCGTGAAAGAAAAGAAGACATCCCTCTTTTGGTTGAACACTTTCTCAACACAAAGCTTAAGACCAGAGTTAAAAAAACATTATCAGATGAAGCACTCGATCTATTGATGAAATATGATTATCCGGGAAATGTGCGCGAGCTCGAACATATTATTGAACGAGCAATAATATTTTCTGATAATAATATAATTAGAGCAAATGAGATTATCATTCCACAAAAAATAAAAGATAAAATCTTTGATACTGATTCAAGAGTCGTCCCAGAAAATGTTAATACATTGGAAGATTTAGAGAAATGGTATATAAAGAAAATTCTTTACCAAAATAATCTTGATCGTGCAAAAACTGCTAATAAACTCGGGATTAGTGTAAAAACTCTTTATAATAAAATAAAAGCATATAATCTATTAGATGAAGTTTAATGTTACCGGAAAAACATATTATTTCATTTTCAAAAAATGATTTTCAAGATTCTTTAATACCAGCTTTATTAACAGATTCAGCCGGTTTAATAATTTGGTATAATAAATCCTCTGAAATAGTCTTCAACAAAGAATTACAAGGTTTACAAATTAATTCTATATTGAAATTAAATCTTAACGAGGTTGACCAAACAAAAGATTTTCAGGAAATCCAGACAAATGAATTTCATAGAATTTTGATTTTCAAATTAAAATCAGATAGTGATAGATTTTTGTTTTTAATTCCTGAATTTGAAAAAAAATTAATAGCTATAGATCAAATTTTTTCTATTCTGAATATTGAAAAAGATATTAACAATTTCTGCAAAAAATTTTTAAGATTGTTATACCAAATTTTTCATCAAGAAAAAGCCTTTGTAGTAACTATACAAGATAATAATGTTGAAGTAGTAATCTCTGATGAAGAATTATTTGATAAAAACTTCGAACTAGAATTAAAAAAAATAATAAACTCCTCTCTTCCAGCATTAAACAAGTGGTTCAAAATAAATAAAGATTCTTTTATCAGTAAAAATGAAATTTCAAATTTTTCTTACCAATTAAATCAACTCTTAAATTCAGATTATCTGATAATTAGTCCAAGTTTTTTTCAAGATGAAATTTTAGCATTAATTATTTTGACTAAAAAATATAATAATC
>JANWVQ010000025.1 GCA_025056745.1 Ignavibacterium sp. | reverse complement strand
TTAATTCCCTTTTCAAGTCCGTGCCCGAGTGGCCCTTTTTCTCTAATCCATAATAAGAAAGAAAATAAAACTCCTAAACCAGCTAAAAAAGTAAATAACCACATACCTGGAGCATAACCAGATGGATTCTGGGGGCTAGCTCGGAACATATCATTTAATAAACCAATCAACCAAGGTATTGCAGCCATTCCAATTTGTTGACATAGGGTCATTAATGAATAAGCTGAGCCGAGTTTCTTCTCTTCGACAATATAAGCTACAGAAGGCCACATAACGGCTGGTATTAATGAAAAAGAAATTCCGAGTAATATCATAATAATCAATAAAGTCATAGGAATTTGTCCATTACCAATAAATGGGATATTAATTGATATTAATTCACCAGGAGGCATATAAGTCACTATTAGAAATAATGGAAATAAAATCAGAGTACCAAATATCATAAACAAAGATCTTTTACCAACTTTATCAACTAACAATCCAAAGAGAGGAGTTGCGATCATAGCCGATAGAGGCAAAAGACTATTCAGTATTCCTGCACTTTCTCTTTCTAAATTATGTGCTTGTTGAAAGTAGTAAATAGCAAATGCTCTGAAAGGAAAAACAGTTGAATAAAAAACAACACAAAGAGCTACAATATACCAATAAGACCTACTGAATGAATATAATCCTTTCAATTCAAGTTTATCTGTTTGCCCAGCTTTTTCCAAATTAAATTTTTTCTCCGCTGATGATTCCATTATCCAATATAAAATTGAACCAGCTACTGATAAAGCTGCTATCGCTGAAGCTAACCAAAGAGGATCTTGCCAATTAGTGAAAAAAGGTTTTGCCCAAGAAGGAGAAAGATCAGCAGCCCAAGAGCCGAGTCTTGCTATTGTTAAATTTAATCCAAAAGCTAAGCTTAATGTTTTCCCTTTGAACCATTTTGCTAATGCGGTTGTAACTGCAACTATTAGTGGTTCTGCGCCAATTCCAAGGATGAATCTACCTATTGCCATTATATAAAATTCACTTGAGAAAGCTGTAATGAATGAAGACAACAAACAAATTAGAGCAAAAGCCAAAATAGATTTTTTAGTTCCGAATCTATCAATTATATAACCACCAATTAAAAGGACTATTATTGCTGCAATACTATAAACAGTATATAGAAAGCCAAGTTGCTGATCTGAAAATTTTAATTGAGAAGATAATAAATCAAACACCGGTGCAATGCTGTCATATATATAATAATTACCAAACATTGCAATACTTACAAAGACCAGAACAGACCATCTGTAAATTGGTGTTGGTTCCAACGAAAATCTTTTATTTTCTTGTTCCATCAAAAGTTCTTTTTTGTGTTGAATTAATTAAAGAAAAAAATAAAGAGCAGATACTAAAATTGATATCTGCTCTTTTAAACCAATAAAAGTTTATTTAACGGGAATATTTTTCAAAACATTTACTAGTTGATTCCAAAATTCAGGAACAGTGGAAATCTGTAATCTTTCATCTGGAGAATGAACACCAAACATTGTCGGACCGAAAGAAATCATATCCATATTCGGATATTTTTCTTTTATAATTCCACATTCTAAACCAGCGTGAATTGCTTTTATTTCAGGTTCCCTTCCATACATTCTTTTGAAAGTAGATTTGAATATGCCTAAAATTTCTGAATTAACATCTGGTTTCCAACCTGGATATCCATCACCAAAAGTTAGTTCTGCACCAGCTAATTCAAAAACAGCAGCTACAACGTTTGTTATATCTTTTAATTCAGAGGCAACAGAACTTCTTTGACTTGTAACGATTCTGAACGTCTTACCCTCTGTTGTTAAAACTGCAAGATTATTTGATGTTTCAACTAAACCTGGAATATCAGCAGACATTTTAACAACTCCGTGAGGAACAATGTAGAGAGCATTTAATAATCTTTTTGTAGTTTTACTATCGACGACTTTATCTGGGACTTGAATTTTGGAAATTGATACTTTCAAATCTGGTTCTAAAGTTGCGAATTCTTCTTTTACTATTTTATTATAATCATTAACAAATTTCTTGAATTTCTTCTCATCATTTTTGGGAATTAATACACTTGCGAAAGCCTCTCTTGGAATTGCGTTATGCTTATTTCCGCCTTCCATCTTCGCAAGTAATAATTGATTTTCTTTGATATAATTCCAAAGCAATCTCGATAAAATCTTTAATGCATTTCCCCTACCGACGTGAATTTCAAGTCCTGAATGCCCTCCTTTAAGACCTTCAACTTTTGCTTCAAAAGCAGTATAGTTCTTAGGAGTTTTTTCTTGTTTGAATTTAAATGTAGCCACAGTATTTCTTCCACCAGAACAACCAATATAAAGTGACATCAATTCTTCAGAATCCATATTAATAAGGATATCACCCTTTAACCAATTTTTTTTCAGATTGGAAGCGCCAGTTAAACCTGTTTCTTCATCAAGAGTAAAAAGAGCTTCAATTGGACCGTGCTCTAATTCGTTTGATTCAAGTACAGCTAAAGCTGCAGCTGCTCCAATTCCATTATCTGCACCAAGGGTTGTTCCCCTTGCTTTAACCCAATCTCCATCAATGTAAGGTTGGATTGGATCATTTTCAAAATCGTGAACAACATCTCTATTTTTTTCGCATACCATATCTAAGTGAGATTGTAAGGTTACTGTTTTTCTATTTTCATAACCAGGAGTTGCTGGCTTTCTTATTAGAATGTTCCCAAACTTATCTCTGTCGACTGGAAGATTAAGTCGCTCAGCAACTGATAAAACATAACCAACAATTTTCTCTTCTTTTTTTGAAGGTCTTGGATATTTACAAATTTCTTCAAAATGATACCACAAAAGTTTTGGTTCTAAATGACCTAATATGCTTCCCATATTTACTCCTTTTAATTTTGAAGTTCTTTGAACGTAATAAAATCCTGTTGATACAATATAAAAATAAAATTAATTGTTCTATTCTCAACATCATTCATTTCGTTTGAAAAAATATTGACCATTTCTTTAACTATTGAATCAACATCTTTTACTCCATCAATCCTTTTCCAAACCTCTGAACCATATTTATCAAGCTTCACTCTGATAAAGATATTATTTGTTTTTTTTGAAAATAGATTTCTTAAAAATTCATTTTTTATTTTTGGTACTAAAACTTTAATCAAACCTTCTGAGTCAATTTCTTCAGAGTAATTTTTTATTGGATGTAAATCCAAAGTGTTAACTGATTTTAGAATTTTTCTACGTTTAAAAAAAGAAATCATCAAAGTTAAAACTATATGATATAAATGGAAGCTGTCATTAAATTTTAGGACAGCTTCCTATTTCAAACTAATTACATTGAAACCTGTGGTGGTGCAGGTTCATCAGGTTTACCAGCATTTGCTATTGGTATTTGAGTGAAATACCAAGCAATGAATACGAAAACTAAGATGCTTATTATGAATCCCGGCTCTTTAAAGATTGCAAATAGTTTTATATCATAGAAAGCAAATCCGGCAAATAATAATCCAATCAAGGCTTCACCTGCAATCATTCCAGCTGCCAATAAAATTCCGGTATTTTCAACTCTAGCTTTTTGAGCATCGTTAAACTGTTTCTTTTCATTTATTTTTTCAACCAAGCCTTTAACTAAACCGCCGATGAAAATTGCAAAAGTTGTTCCTAAAGGAAGATACATTCCAACACTTACCAACATTGGACTTCGAACATTCATTAATATAAAACCAAATCCCATCAACATACCGGTTAATATAAGAATCCATTGCATTTTCCCATCAACTATTCCTTGAGATAGAATAGCCATAAGTGATGCTTGAGGGGCTGGAATATTTTCACCACCGAAACCAGTTCCTCCCATTTTAATATCACCTTCGTGAAGTATTAAAAGTGGTAAAAACATTACAAATGATGATACAATTGCACCTATTATATTTCCAGTTTGCATTTTCCAGGGAGTACCACCTAAAATATGTCCAGCTTTCAAATCCTGAAACATTTCACCTGCGACAGCAGCAGCAACACAAATAACTGCAGCAACTCCAATTACCGCAGCAACTCCTTGTGTTCCTTTCATTCCTAAAGCAACCATTAAAACAGCAGCAATAACTAAAGTTGAAATTGTCAATCCGCTTACTGGATTATTACTCGAACCAATAATACCAACTAAATATCCTGAAACTGCTGAGAAGAAAAATCCAGCAACTACAAGAACAATTGTTGCAACTAAAGCTGCTAAGACATCTTGAGCGAAGTAATTGTATATAAAGAAAATTCCGATAGAAGTTGCTAATATTATTAATGCAACCGTTTTAATATTAATATCTTTTTCAATTCTATCAGTTGTTTGAACGCCTGCTGCGGCTTTTTTAACATCTTTAATTGAACGAGAGATTCCAGCACCAAGACTTTTTCTCATTCTAAACAAAGTATAACCTGCACCAACTAACATTCCACCGATTGCGATTGGTCTTACAAAATCTTTCCAGACCGAAGTCATTCCATCTAACCAATTGAAGTCAGCTGGTAGCTCAGCATTTTGGTATTTGAAATAAGCAATTATAGGGGTTAAAAGTCCCCAAGCAATTAATCCACCACTGAAATTTAAAGCTGCTAATTTAGGACCGATTATATAACCAACTCCCATATAAGCTGGCTTTACATCAGGTGAAATGAAAAGTAATTTCCCCTGACCAATATTAAAAATATGTTTGAAACTTGTTGCATATAACTTCAACATTCCCAAAGCTTTGATGATTGCACCAACTCCCATAGCAGTAAAAAGAAATTTTGAGCTTGAACCTCCTCTTTGGCCTGCCTTGTGAATTTCTGCAGCGGCTACTGATTCTGGAAATGGAAGCTCAGCATCTTCAACTAAAACTCTTCTGAGCATCGCAACAAACATAATTCCAAGAACACCTCCTGCAGCCATTATCGCAACAGAAATTAGATAATTTGTTGTTGTATAAAATGGTATCCATATTCCAGCGATATAAAATGCTGGTAAAGTAAAAATCGCTCCGGCAGCGATAGATTCTCCGATTGAGCCAACAGTTCTTGCAAAATTTTCTTCAAGAATAGAGCCTTTCAACAAGCGAAGAACAGCCATACCAATAACAGCTGCAGGATAGGTTGCTGCTATTGTCATTCCAGCTTTGAGCCCTAGATATGCATTAGCAGCTCCTAAAACCACAGACATAATGAGACCAATCAATAAAGCGCGTATTGTAAATTCAGCCATATTTGTCTCGGAGGAGACGAAAGGAACGAACCGTTTTTGTTCTGCCATAACAATACTCCTTAATGTGGAAGTTTATTTAATTATGTTATGAAATGAATTCATTTATACAAATTTAATTATTCATAAGATAATTTCTAAGAATAATTTATAATTAATAATGTATAATTGTAATGTTGGGTTAAAATTTTGATTTTTTAATTCCAATATGACAAAGAGAAAAATCGTATTTAACTGGATCGTTTGAATCAAATTTTTTAAGATTTTCTGTTATCTCTTCTGCCATATTCCAACTTACAATTTTCCTTTTTGTTAATCTCAACTTTTTGCTAATCCTTGCAATATGAGTATCAACAGGAATAATTAGTTTATTTTTAGGAATTTCTGACCATAATCCAAAATCGATATTATCTTTCCGAATCATCCAACGCAAAAATAAATTCAAGCGCTTGCAAGCACTACCTTTTGTTGGTAAAGGAAACATAAACTTTAATGCGTGGTTTATTTCTATCTCTTGATCTTTAAAGTAAGATAGAAAAGTATTTGAAAAATTTGTAATTGCGTTCTTTAAATTTTTATCTTCAGCACTGTAGCCTCTGAGAAATACTTTCTTTATCGAACCATATTTTTTGATAAAAAAATTTATAGCAAGAAATAAATTTTTAATATCATCATTTGAATAAAATCTATGACTAAAATGTATTTTTGATCTTTTATCGAAATGTAATAAATATTCATAGGGATTATTCTCACTTAATTGAATGAATTTATTCAGGGTTGATATAATTTGATTAATTTTTCCGTAAGCAAACAAAGCTGAAACAAAAGCAGTTAATTCAATATTGTTTGGATCAGAGAATTTATGTGGAAATTGAATTGGATCTAAATCGAAATTTGATTTATTATACTCAGAGTAGTATTGTTCTAATTTTCTCTTTAGATAGGAAAAATATCTACCTTGTATATATAAACTCCTTAATTTTTGTTTCTACATCTTCAAAGTAACTAAACAATTCCATTTGAATTTGATTATCACTAATGTAATGAACAATTGATTTAACTTTTAATTGCTCATTCCTTATTGAATCAAAATAACTTCCTTTATAGAAAATTGTTTTTCCTCCATCATCACTATCACCTGTTAGTAGAATCATATCGTAATTAAGATTCTCAATTAAAACAGTTTTATACTTATTTATGAATTTATCAAAAGTCTCTAAAGTAATTCCTTCAATTTTAATTTCATTTTTATTCAGTGTATAAGATATTTTCAAATATTTATTATCTAAAACTAATTCAATTTTTGCATTACCTTCAGCCTCGATTGGAGTTTCTTCAGGATTAAACCAATATTTTGCTTGAATTTTCAGATCGCCGACAAACTTTGAAAATTCTTCGTGGATATCAACTGGATTTGATAGATCAAATAATTTTTTTAACTGATTATCTGAAATTTCCTGATCAATTTGTGCAAAGCTCAGAACTGATAAGAGCATAAAGATTGATGTAATAATGATTTTATTTGATATCATAAAGTTATTTATGTTTTTGGAAGTCTTTCTAAATAAGAACTATTACTTAAAACAGCGAAAGTTTCAACTTTTCTTAATTCGTTCAGAGTAAAACAATTCATATAACTCATTGAGCTTCTTAGTCCATCTGAAATTGCATTTATTACATTTTCAACAGTTCCTTTATAAGGTACCATAGTTTCCTCTCCTTCAATAAACTCATTTCTCATTTTCACACCAAATGAAGCAGAACCGCGATACTTTTTCCATAATTGTCCTTTGTATTTGATGACCTCTCCTGGAGTTTCTTTGGTACCTGATAACATTCTTCCAAGCATAACTACATCTGCACCTAAAGCAATTGCTTTGGCCACATCACCCGGACTTTTTATTCCACCATCTGCGATAATTTTAATTTTCAATTTTTTCTCTTCACGATTGAAATAAACATTAAGAATGGAAGATACTTGTCCAATTCCTATTCCTGTTTGGATTGATGTTGTACAAACGCTACCACTTCCAATCCCAACACGAACAGCATCTGCTCCAGCGTTTTCCAAATCTTGTAAAGTTCCGCCGTGTGCAATATTTCCAATAATTACTTTAGTTTCGAATTTATTTTTTATTGACTCACACTTTTTCAAAACTTCTTTATTGTTTGCATTGGCAGTGTCAATACAAATAATCATCTTTTTTTCAACTAATTTTTCTATAACATCCAAGCCGGTACTAAGACTAATAGATACTGCTTTGATATTCAATTTATTTTTTGAATTCAAAACTTCATTTAGTGAAGAATCAAATCTATTTAAGATACCAAGACAACCAAGTTTGCTCAATGCTTCAGCCATTTCAATTCCAGTTACTGTATCCATAGGACTTGATAGAATAGGAAGTTTAAGTTTGATTCCAAGAAAATTTGTATCGGTCTTGGCTTCAGTTCTTGATTTAATTTCAGAAACTTCCGTTGGAATTAGGCTTATATCATCATAAGTCAAAGATTGATGAAATTCATTGAGATCTTTTTTTGTATAAACTTTCATTTTTTCCCTTTTATTTAATTAGAGATTCTAACTGATTTAATAAATTTTCCATTTTATGTGAGACAGCATCAATTGGTAAAGTTGAATTCATATCAACTCCAGCTTCAAGTAAAACATCTAAAGGATATTTATGAGAGCCTGCTTTAAGAAAGTCAAGATATTTTTCTATAGCTGACGAGCCATTTTCTTTTATATTCTTTAATAATTGTTCAGATGCAGCAAATCCTGTTGCATATTGAAATACATAAAAATTATAATAGAAATGTGGTATTCTTGCCCAAGTGAAAGTTTCTTCTTCAATAACATCTATTGCCTCGCCCCAGTATTTTTGATAAAGCGAACCATAAAGCTTACATAAATCATCAACAGTTAAATAAGCACCGTTCTCAGTTAATTCATAAACCTTCATTTCAAACTCAGCAAACATTATCTGGCGATAAAATGTTGCAGTTATATTATTTAGATACTTTTCTATTAGAATTATTTTTTCAGATTTGCTATCAGCATTATTTATTAAATATTCAAGCAATAAGCCCTCATTAACAGTAGATGCTACTTCTGCTAAGAATATTGAATAGTTTGCATAAACATAAGGTTGACTTACACCAGTGAAATATGAATGGAGATTATGCCCAATTTCGTGAGCAAATGTAAAAACATCATTGAGCTGAAAGTTCCAGTTTAGTAAAACATAGGGATGAACGCCAAAAGTAGTTCCAGATGAATAAGCTCCACTTCTTTTACCTTTGGTTTCTATTACATCAATCCATCTTTCATTAATTGCTTTTTCAAGAATTGAAATATATTCATCACCAAAAATCTTAAGAGAATTTTTTAATATTTCTTGTGAATCTTCATAAGAATATGACCTCTCAACTTCTCCATTGAATAAAGAGACATAAGTATCATAAGGTTTTAGTTTTTCAAGTCTAAGAAATTCTCTCTTCAAATGAGCCCATCTATGAATTTGTGCAAGATTATTTCCAACAGAGTTTATTAGATTTTTGTAAATATCAACTGGAATATTGTCTTTATGCAAGGCAGCCTCTAAAGCTGAATTGAAGTTACGCACTTTAGAATTGAAAATGTATGACTTTAAATTCCCGTTGAAAATTGTGTTTAGAGTTTTAGAAAATTCTTTGTAAGCTGACATAAATCCAAGATAAGCGTTTTCTCTAAATTGTCTATTCTTAGAATACATCGCACTATAAAATCTACCGTGTGATAATTGATAATCTTTTCCATTCTCATCTTTGATAGTTGGGAATTTTAAGTCAACGTTTGATAAAATTGAAAAAGTATTATACGGAATTTGCATCAACTCAGTTGATAATGCTAAGATAGATTCAGTTGTAGGATCGTGTGAATGATTTTTCCAACGAAATATATCATCAAGGTAATGTTCGTATAATTTTAATTCTTCATTTTCCATCAACCATTTATTCAGAACTTCTCTATCAATTTCTAATATTTCAGGTTTAATAAAAGAAGATTCAGAAAGGACTTTGGAGTAAAGAGATTTGATTCTATTATCCATTGATTGATAAATCTGAACTCTCAAATCTGAATCTTTGGATAGCATTGCATATAAGGCTAATCGATCAAGTTTAACGCAAATTGATTCATCAAACTTCAAGCATTCAATTAGACTTTGTGAGGACGTTTTTAATTTACCTTTAAAGTCTTTGTATTTGACATAATTTTTTTCAACCCAATTAAAATCTTCTTCCCAATTTTCATCAGTCTGATAAATATCCTTAAGATTCCATTTTAGTTTTTCATCAACTTGATTTCGCTCTAATAATTCTTCTGTAGTATTGATTGAATTTGAGAAAAATAAATTATCAAGTTTCATTTTAATAAAATCATTTTCTTAGTTTGTGAATAATCATCAATTTTAAGAGTGTAAAAATAAACTCCTGAGTTCAAATAATTATTTACATATTTTGACAAATCCAAATCAATTTCATAAAAACCTTTTTCTTTATATTCATTAATCAATGTTAAAACTTCCCTTCCGAGAATATCATATACTTTTAATGAATGCCATCCACTCTGTGGTGAATACCAGCTTATTTTAGTTGATGGATTAAAAGGATTTGGATAATTCTGAAACAATACAAAGTTTTCAATTAAATCATTTTCGTAATTAACATTGACAATTTGAGATACTATATCAATTCTTCTTCCTTGAATCTTGAATGGAGGAATACCAAGTAGAGATAAATCAACTGATTTTGAGGGTTGAAATGCACGCACCATCCAGTTATTTGGCGCAATCCAAACTGTGTCTTCAATCGAAAATAAAGGAACATTTATTATACCAAGTATGTATGAGAACTCCCATTGTGTTGTAAATTTTTTACAAGTAAATGAACCTATTCCAGTGTTAATTGTCTGATCAGCATTTCTAGTCGCTGAATATTTGAATCTAATTCTAAAAGTTGATATTGTAGTATCTCTTTGAAGTAAAGTGTAAGCTGAGCCTTGATTTGCTGCAAATCTGTAAACTGAATACCAATTTTCTAATGACTTGAAGAATCTAACAAAATTAAAGTTGGTATCAATTCTAAGAGAATCTAATTGAAGTAAAAATTGCTGGATTCCACTTGAACTGAAGTATTCAAAAGCATTTGTGCCTTCAAAACTATAAAAATTTGTATCAACATAAGGTTGTGAATTTATTGTTTGTGAAGGACCTTCTTTTGATAATACAAAGCTTGCTAATCTGCCTTGATAATTTGAATTCAAAGCAAGAGAGTCTTTCCTGTAAAATTCTAATTGTGTAATTGGATTATTCAGGCTATCAAGAGGAGTAACTTTATAATTCCAAACAAAGCCTAAGTTCGAAGGAAAATAAGTATTAGCCTGTTGAGCAAAGCATAAATTCAAAGAAATTAAAATTATTGTTGTAAATATTTTTCTCATACTAGCTCCTCCATTTATTAAAAGATGATTTTATAAAATCAAATTAAACCCAAATGAAAAATTTCTGATTGGTCTTAGATTTCCAACAAGCTCAACATAATTATAATTAAAAATGTTGTAAGCATTTAAATAAATTTTAGCTGGAATATGTAATGCAAATAAATCATAACCTAAACTGACGTCAGTCTGATAGATTGGCACTCTAAGTCTTCCATCTCTAACAATACCTAAATCAATTAGTTCTTCATCAATCTCTTCTACTTTACTTGAGTATCTAAAGAAAACTCCAAGATTAAAATGCCAGTTTGTGAATTCAACAGAGACCATTGAGCTATGTCTTGGTCTATATTTCAGAGCTTTATTCCTTTCAATATCTTTTGAACTCAAATAAATATAGGAAACTCCAGCTTTAAGAATTCCTTTTATTATGTCAAACTTCGAAGTTAGTTCGATCCCTTGAATTCTTGCTCTTAAAATATTATTAAAGAAAATCAAACCATCAAGAGTATCCACAGCTGGTTCAATCATCTTGAAATATTCATTTTGAAATAGAGCAATATCAAACTCAAACAACGAAGGTATTGTAAAATTAGTACCTATCTCAAATGTGATGTTTTTTTCAGGTTTGATTTTGGGATTAGGTTTAATTGTCAAACCACTTGTTGACGTAGAGGTAAACGCTTCAGCCAAAGACGGATTTCTAAATCCTGTACCAAATGAGGAGCGTATTATTAAATATTCATTCAACTTATAGTTTAATCCAACTTTAGGTGAAAGTGAACCGGAAGATGATAGAGAATCTAATTTCCCGATATCATATCTTAATCCAAGTGAAAGTATTAGCGGAAAATCAAAACTTAAATCAGCAACTGAGTAAATTCCGATGTAAAAAGCTTTTGGATTTCCAAACAAACTTGATTTGACAAAAGCCGGCGAAAACTCTGCTCCAGAAGTAAGGACAATACTTTTAGTTAAACTTGTGGTTAGTTGTGTTTCTGCTCTAAAAAGATTAGAAGTAGAAACATTTGATGGAGTACCATTGTCAGAAAAATTATTTCTATAATAACTTCCTTTGAAATATAGAATAGAGTTTTCGTCAATTAAATTTTTGTAGATAAGTCCGAATAGATATCTATTAGTTTGAACTCTTGTGATATTAACAAAATCTGAATTTATTAATGCGTTTCTTGAATCTTTCCAATAAAGAAAATTTCCTGATCGTTTATTCAGTGTATTTGCAAAAAAAGTAATATCAGAAAAATTGTTGAACTTGTAATTCATTTTTAAGAATCCAATATATTTTTTAGAAAAATCCTCTTTTCTGTAGCCTAAATCTTCCAAGCGTGATAAAGATATATTAAATCCAAAGTCACCTAAAGAATTTGAATGAGAAATTGTCAGACCATTAAGAGGTCTATATTGCCCTGACCAATCCCATTCTTTATAAGTTGGCTTATCATAAAATCCATAGTAGGCGTTGATTAATGTTCTGGGAAATTTTGAAATGTCCCTTGTAATTGCATTTATTACACCGCCAATAGCAGATGAGCCATATAAAGAACTTGCCGCACCTTTAATTATTTCAATTCGTTGAATTTCAGTTGTTGGAATCATTTCCCAAACAATTTCACCAGTATCGCCTGTGTGAAAAGGTAAACCATCAATAGTAACCAAAGCTCTTGCACCAACACCTCTACTATATCCACTTGAACCTCTTATGCTTATTTGATCTTCTGTCATCGTTACACCCGGAACGAACCTCATTGCATTTTCAAGATTTCTAAAATTTCTATCGACTAGTGATGAACCATAAATAACATCTGTGCTAACTGGAAGTTGAGATTTTTTCTGCTCATATTTTCCAGCAGTGACTATAATTTCATCAGTTTTAATGGGTTCTGGATAAAGAATAACATCTAAAGCTATGGATTTGTTAGTAATATTTACTTTTAACTTTTTTCTTGAATAGCCAATTGCAGAAAATTCAATTTGATAACTTCCCGGTGAAACATTCATTATTTTATAATAACCTTTCTCATCTGTAGCTGACCCCAAAGTTGTATTAGTTAAAAATACATTAACTCCCGGGATAGGAGAAAATTCGGAATCTGTAACACGTCCCGTTATGTAGTAAGATTGTGAATAAATAAAAATGTTTGGAATTATGAGTAATAGAAAAAGTATTTTTAACATTACTAACCTCCGGGTGGTTGAGCAGGTAATTTTCGGAAGTCAACTCTTATATCTACATTTCTTGTCATTCTGTTTTCTTCAATTTTTAGTATGCCGGGCTTGGTAGTATCGTTGTTCACATAATAAACTCCTGATACAAACCAATCTTTTCTTGCTAAAGATAATTCTTCAGTAGTCTGATGAGCAACTGCAACATAATGATATTCACCCGGTTCAAAAGGACCAGGTGAAACAGGAATCAGAGCGCTATCCAGAGAACTAAACTTAAATACACGTGTTCCAAAAGGTATTTCTCTACTAAGATACTTTAAATTAAAGACAACAAAATCAGATGGTTGAAGAAGAGGATTTTTAAATACTACTAAATAAGTTCTTCGAATACTATCAGGCCAAGGACTTAAAAAATAGACCGTTCCTTCAAACCCGGAGACTTCATCAACTTTAGGTAATGGAGAAATTCCTTTATCATCACAACTAAAGGATAAAATTATCAAAACTAAAACAAATAATGATATAGTAATCCTTTTGAGCATTTTATTATTCATCTACTTTAGAATTATCATTTTATTTGTTTGAATATAATTTCCAACTTTAAGTTGATAAAAATATACTCCACTTGAGACTGAACTTAGTTTATTTATCTCTTGTGAATTAAATTGTACATTATATGTCCCTGCAGGTTTGAATTCATCTACTAATTTTATTAATTCAACACCAAGTGGATCGAAAATTTTTAAGGTTGTCCAACCATCAATAGATGAACTCCATTTGATAGTTGTAATTGGATTGAATGGATTTGGAAAGTTTTGATATAGGATTAATTCAGGAAGTATTTTCATATCATCATTGACTGAAAGAGGTGGATTGTGAATATCAGTTTTAAAGCCTGGAATTGTAAATGATCCTAATCCAATAAAATTAAGATCTATTGTTGTTGAAGGAGTGAAAGTTTTTACAATCCAGTTTTGAGGCGCAACCCAAATTGTATCAAGCAAACCAACTATTTTTACAGTTAAAGGAGGTAATGGTGGAGGTAAGTTTATCAAATAGCTCAATCTTCTATCCAAAGTAAATTTTTTACAATTGAAAACTCCTATTTCTGTTTGAATCGTTTGATCATTGAGCCTTCGACCGAGTATTTGAAATCTTAATGGTAAAACCAAAGTATCAATAGTAAAAGTTGTATCGCGTTGCAAAACTGTATATTGAACATTTACAGTATTTGCAAATCGATAATATGATTTCCATCCTTCAAAAGATTTAAAAAAGTTGTAAACTCCGCCGGTTGAATCCTGAAGAAATTGAGTTAAAAAATCAATGAAAGGCTCAAGTTGATTCATTCCAAGATATTCATTTCCATTTGTTCCTTCCATATTGTAAAGTATTGAATCTAAAAATGGAATTTCATATAAAAATGGATCTAAACCTGTTTTAGATAAAACAACTTTTGCATCTTTGTTATAAAGAAATGCAGTGGTAGCAAATGAATCAACTCTAAAACTTACTAAACTATCAATAGGATTGTTTAGAGTGTCTAGCGGAATTATTTTGTATCGCCAAACATAACCAGTGTTTGAAGGGAAAAAAGTTGAAGCATTTTGTGAAACTATGTTAGTTGAAATCATTAGGAACAAAATTGTAATTATTTTTTTCATAAAAACCTCTTTCAATTAAGATGACCTGCTTAATACGATTCTAATCTTACCAGTAAAATTATCAAAACTCAATTTTAATTTTGCAGGTATTCCTCGACTAATTCTTTGTCTAATATTTACTTCTCCTATTTCGATTCTGTTTGTAAAGAGTAGTTTATTCTCTTTTGAAAAGATATTTATTTGAAGAAGTCCATTTTGCCTATTATTTACATAAACAGTAATGAAATTACTCTCAGAATTAAAATAAGTATCGAAAATCATTTCAGTAGTTAATCCTTCAGCATTAATAGCAACATCGAAGTAATTCTCTTTTTCAGTTCTGAATGGAGAATTTTTATTTCCTGCTGGATTATCAGGTTCAATAATATCCTCTCTACACCCAACAATTAAGAATATTATTAAGATTAAAAAAATATAAACGTATCTAATTTTTATCTTGCCCATTGAGGAAAAACATTTAATTTGAAAATAATGTTTCCCAAGTAATAAACAGTAATTGAAATTACAATAGTGCTGACCAAATTTAATATAAATCCAGTTTTTACCATATCAATAATTTTTAATTTATTACTTGAAAAAACAATCGTATTTGGAGGAGTTCCAGCAGGTAACATAAAAGCCATTGATGCAGCGATAGTTGCTGGAATCATCAATAAAAATGGATGAATATTTAATGATAATGAAATTGAGGCTAATATTGGTAAAATCATTTGTGTAACAGCCGTGTTTGAAGTCAATTCTGTTAGAAAGTTAATGGTTATTGAAACCACCAATATCAATATTAATTCATCCACTCCAGAGAGATATTTCAATTTGCTTCCAATAAGAATTGATAATCCAGTTTCAGTAAACGCAGAGGCTAAAGCAAATCCTCCTCCAAAAAGTAAAATAACATTCCAAGGAATTTTTTCAACTGAATTAATTGAAAGAATTCTTTGATTGTATGTAAAAATTTTTTTGAGATCTTTAATTGAATTAAATTTAGTTGCAGGAATTACAAATAAAATAAATGCCGAAAATATTGCCACAGTGCTATCATCAACATAGTTTTCTATTTTAAGTATATTTGCCCAACCTGTTAATTTTATAAATCCAATATCTATGTTTGTTTTTGTAATCCATAAAAATATTGTTGTTAAAAAAACAGCAGTAACAACCTTTTCCTCATAGCTCATTCTGCCTAATTTTTTATATTCTTCCTTGATAAAATCTCTCTTATTGATTGAACTTGAAATTAAAAACTCATCGGATATTCGGAACAATGTTTTTACCAAAAAATATGTCAGAATTAAAATCAAAACAGATATTGGCAAAGCAATTAACATCCACTCAAAAAAACTCACAGTTGGAGAATTTGGAAAACTGATTTTTGTTATTCTTACAAAAACTAAATTTGGTTGAGTTCCAACTAAAGTTGCGATTCCACCTATTGAGCAAGAATAAGCAATTGATAATAAAAGTGCTTTAGACAAATTTTCATTTTTTACAGAAGATTGTTCAAAATGTTTCAAAACAGCAAAAGCAACAGGAAGCATCATCATTATTGTTGCGGTATTTGAAATCCACATTGACAAAAATGCAGATGCAATCATAAAACCGAAAAGTAACTTAGTAGGCTCAGCTCCAAAAAAAAGAATTATCTTAAGTGCGATCCTTTTATGTAAATTCCAGGTCTCAATTGCAATTGCGATTAAAAACCCACCTATGAACAAAAAAATAGTAGAATTTATGTAAGCATCTGATACCTTAGATGCAGATAAAACTCCAGTTAGAGGGAAAATTATTAGAGGTATTAATGCAGTTACATAAAGAGGTAAAGTTTCGGTCATCCACCAAAATGCCATTAGAATTGCAACTCCCGCAGTAATTGTTATTCTTCTATCGCCCAAATCAACTAAAGAATTGAAAACTAAAAAAACTACTATCCCAATTAAAATCAGCAAGCTTGAGAATTTATTCATATTTTGAATATTTTTTTATTAAAGTTAAATACATATTACCGAATTAGCAATTAAAAATAAAAGCAAAAAATTTCATAATCAGAATTAAAATGAATTACTGATAACTTTTTCTTAAAATTAATGATTAAACAATATTAACTCAATCTGAAATATTCTTAAGATTTATGAGTTTGATATTATATTTGAAATTAAAATAAATTATGTCAAAGTTCAATCAAAAATACGAACCAGTAATAGGACTTGAAGTTCACGCTCAACTGCTTACTGAAACAAAATTGTTTTGCAGTTGTTCAACCAAATTTGGCAATGAACCAAACACAAATATTTGTCCAGTGTGTTTAGGGCATCCAGGAGTTCTGCCTGTTCTGAATAAAAAAGCTGTTGAATTCGCAATTATGATGGGAATTGCTACTAATTGTAAAATTAACAACCATTCTGTATTTGCCAGAAAAAATTACTTTTATCCAGACTTACCCAAAGGATATCAGATCTCTCAATATGAAGAGCCGTTATGTGAAAATGGTTTTATTACAATAACTAAAAAAGATGGATCCGAAAAAATAATTCGAATCAAAAGAATTCACTTGGAAGAAGATGCAGGTAAGTCAATTCACGATAAATCAGATTCAACTTTAATTGACGTTAACAGATGTGGAATACCTTTGATTGAAATAGTTTCTCAACCAGATATAAACTCTCCTGAAGAAGCATATTTGTATCTGATGAAAATTAAGCAATTGGTTCAATACCTTGAAATTTGTGATGGAAATATGGAGGAAGGCTCTTTGAGATGTGATGCTAATGTATCTGTTAGAAAAGTTGGCGATACAAAACTTGGTGTTAAAACCGAAATAAAAAATATGAATTCATTCAGAAATGTTGAAAAGGCAATTAGATTTGAGATAGAAAGACAAATTGATTTACTTGAAGATGGTGAACAAGTAGTTCAACAAACATTACTCTGGAATGCAGATCTAGAAGAAGCATATCCAATGCGAACTAAAGAAGAGGAACAAGATTATAGGTACTTCCCCGATCCAGACCTTACACCGCTTTTAGTAGATGAGTTATGGTTTGAAAAAATAAAAAGCGCAATACCAGAGTTGCCAGATATAAAATTGAAAAGGTTCATTGAATCCTACTCCATACCAAATTACGATGCTGAAATCATAACTCAGGATAAAAGTTTAGCAAATTATTATGAAAAAGTTGTTGCACATACCAAAGAATATAAATTAGCCAGTAATTGGTTGATGGTTGATGTTATGTCAATTCTTAATTCGGAGAATATAACTATAAATAAATTCGCAATTTCGCCTGAGAATCTTGCAAAGCTTATTAATCTAATTTCAGAGGAGGTCATAAGTAGTAAAATCGCAAAAGAAGTTTTTCAAATAATGCTTAAGGATGATAAAGATCCTAATCTTATAGTGAATGAAAAAAATCTCGCTCAGATAAATGATATAAATTTAATCAAGGATATAGTTTCAAAAGTCTTAGATAGTAATACAAATCAAGTAGAAGAATATTTATCGGGGAAAGAAAAAGTTTTTGGATTTTTCGTTGGTCAGATTATGAAACAAACTCAGGGCAAAGCAAATCCTCAACTATTGAATAAAGTTTTACTTGAAGAATTAAATTTAAGAAAGAAATAAAATTAGGAGTTAAATTGAGTAATAATCCAACTTTCAAGGAAAAATTGAAACAAAAAATATATGACTATTTTCATCCAGAAGAGAAAGAAGATAAAAATAAACCTTTAAGTAAAAAGATATTAGAATTTTTCAAACAGCTTTTCTATGCAGGATTAGCAGCATTTTTTATAATTACTTTTATAATCCAAAACACCCGTATACCAACAGGTTCAATGGAAGATACAATTTTAGTTGGTGATTTTGTTATTGTAAATAAATTTATATACGGAGCCAGTTCACCAAGATATATTCCATTTACAGAAATCTCACTTCCCTATTTTACTTTACCAGCATTAAAGGAACCAGAACGAGGAGATATTGTAGTTTTTGAATATCCGGGTGATCGAGACCAACTTGAACCATCTGAGAAAGGTGTTAATTACGTTAAAAGATGTATAGGTTTACCTGGAGACACTGTTGAAATAATCGATAAAGTAGTTTTTGTAAATGGGAAAGAATTTTGGCGTCCACCATACATAAAATATTATCGCGGTTTTTACAATAGCCCTTTTGCAAAACCATTACCAAAAGGTTTCCCTGAACCAAGAATTTTTCCAAGAGGTATGCCTTGGAATGAGGATAATTATGGTCCTTTAGTTGTCCCTAAAAAGGGGATGAGAATTAATTTAGATCTTAATAACATTGAAGGTTGGAGAACTTTGATTGATAGAGAATTCGGCAAAAGAGTTGTAGAAATTCAAAATGGTGAAATTTATATTGATGGTGTTAAAACTAACTCTTACACTTTCAAGAAAAACTATTATTTTATGATGGGAGACAATCGTGATGATAGTCTTGATAGTAGATTTTGGGGCTTTGTGCCACGTGATGCAGTAATTGGACAAGCATTTTTAGTTTTATTTTCTTGGGATAGAAATATTCCATTTTCAGATTTATTCAGATTACTTGGCTCAATTCGTTCAGATAGAATTTTGAAATTGATTCATTAAGCGATGATTTTAAAGAATTAATATCTTAAGTTTTTGATAAATTAATTTCAATCAAAAAGGAAAGATAGATTTCTTCTAATCCCACTTAATTTGCTTCTCTTTATTGGAGAATCTTTAAATTTAATATTGAAATCTTCCTGAGTCATTTTACTGAAATCCTCAGCTTTCAAGTATAAATTCTGAGGTTCAAATTCTTCAATTTTCGATTCCTTAGAGAATTTATGATTCCAAGGACAAACATCCTGACAAATATCACAACCAAAAGCCCAATTATCAAATTTATTTTTTAATTGAACCGAGATATCGCCTTTGTTTTCAATGGTTTGATAAGATATACATTTATTAGAATCTACTACATAAGGGACAACAATAGCTTCTGTTGGGCAGGCATCAATACAAGCATTACAACTCCCGCAGTGGTCAACAATTGGCTTTGAATATTCAAATTCAATGTTGCAAAATACATTAGCAATAAAAAACCAACTTCCTATTTCACGATTTATGATGTTAGTATGTTTTCCCATCCATCCTAAACCTGACCTTACTGCCCAGACTTTATCCATTACAGGTCCTGTATCTACATAAGATTTAGACTTAAAGTTATTATCAATACTTTTCAGGGTTGATTCAAATTTTTTTAACATTTTAGCAATAACTTTATGATAATCCTTTCCCCAAGCATATCTTGAAACTTTTCCACAATTCGAATCTTTAATTTCAAAATTGTAGTTTTTATAATAATTAACGCCAAGAGAAATTACAGATTTAGCTTCTGGAAAAATTTTCTTTACATCCCTACGCTTTTCATTGTTTTGGGCCATATAAAACATTCCGGCTTGAAAATTATTTTTTAACCAACTTTCTAAAAGAAAATATTCATCTTCAAGTGTAATAACTTTTGAAAATCCAACTAAATCAAATCCTATTTGATTTGCCGTTTCAATAACAATTTGATTTGTAATTTTATTCATATTTATAAGTGTTCTTTTTCATCTCAATGAAAACTTCTCCATTCTCCACCATCACCGAATAAGATTTTAGTCCGTTATATTTACCTTCTTTTTTACCATTATGAATATTGAATTTCCAGCCGTGAGCTGGGCAAACCACAAAATCATCTTCTAAAAATCCTTCGTGAATTATTGATGAATGCTGATGAGGACATATATTACTCAATGCAAAAACTTTTCCTTTAATCAAGAAAATGGCAACGTCTTCATCATCAATAAAAAATTTTTTTCCTTTGCCTTCAGACAAATCGCTTAATTTACAAATCTTTTTTAACAAAACTTTCTCAAAATTTTTTGAAATATAATCTAATGACTTCAAAATAAAAAAAGGGCAACTAAGTGCCCTTTTCTCATCTACCTAACATAATTTACCAACAAATAAAGGAGGCTCTATGAAAAAGTCTAAATCTTAACTACAGCTTCATTTGGACAGCTGGCAACACACTGTGGTTCATCATAAAATCCAACACATTCAGTGCATTTGTCGGGTACAATGTAAGTATATTCATCAGAATAGAAACCAACTGCACCAGATGGAGCTGGATCACCTTCACCGTAAATTTGACCATTCATTTCCCAATTTGTTCCTGCTTCATAGATAGCATCATTAGGACATTCAGAAACACAAGCACCACAGTTTATACAATCTTCTGTTATTCTGTAAGCCATTTTTACTCCTGTTTTCTTAAAGTTTATATTTAATATGCTAATACTATGCCAGAAAAAAGCTGTAAAAATTAAATTTAAAGTGGATTTTTTAACTTGATTTCTCAAAAGTGAAATGCAATTTTATAATTTTTAATAAAAGAAAAGTTGAAGCTGTCTAAAAAGTAAATTTTTGTCACAAAAAAATTAAAAAGACTTTTTAGACAGCTAGTCAGTAGGTGTTAACGACCGATTGAATCTAAATATTCTTTTTTCTTTAGAAGAGTTTCTTTGTCTTCAACGTGATTTGGATCTGGGACGCAACAATCAACTGGACATACTGCAGCACATTGTGGTTCATCGTGAAAACCTACACATTCAGTACATTTATCAGGAACAATATAGAAAAAATCATTTGAGAAGAATCCAACTGCACCTGAAGGAGCAGGGTCATTTTCGCCATAAGTTTTGCCTTCCAATTCCCAAGGAACACCTCCCTCATAAATTGCATTATTTGGGCATTCTGGTTCACAAGCACCACAGTTGATGCATTCGGAAGTTATCATTATTGCCATAATTATCTCCGTTTAAATTGTTGATATTTTTATCTTTTCTATATTATTAAAATATTCAAACAAAGGCAAATCAATTTAAGATAAAATTTTACCACCTACCACTAGCTCCCCCACCCCCAGACATACCTCCACCACCTGAAAATCCACCACCAAACCCGCCACCTCCAAAACCACCGAATCCTCCAAACCCACCTCCCCAAGGATTTCTATATCCAAAACCTGTGCTACCAATTCTGTAATATCTATTTGATCTTATTAAAGTGCTAATTAGAATAAAAATTATTATGACTGATATAATTAAAGAAAAAATATCAATTTTGTCTTCAGATTTCTTTTTATCGGACTTATATTCTCCATCAATTGCTTTAATTATTGAATTTAATCCCGAGTTAATTCCTTCAAAATAATTTTCAGCCTTAAAGTAAGGAATTATATCATTACGAATAATTGATGAACTCAGCGCATCCGTTAATTTCGATTCCAAGCCATAACCAACTTCTATTCTGATTGCCTTATCATCTAATGAAACTAAAATTAAAACTCCATTATCATTCTGTTTAGTTCCAATTTTATTGTAAGTAAATATCTCATTGGCTAAATCTTCAATTGAATTACCCTCAAGTGATTTTATAATTAAAACAACAATTTGGGTGGTTGTAGAATCTTGATAGTCTTTTAATTTCTTATTAAGAAATAAAATTTGTTCTGGAGTTAGAGTGTTTGTATAATCTGTTACCCATTGATTTAATTTATACTTATCATCTGTCGAATAAATCGAACAAGATATGAGTAAAAATATTATTAAGTTCTTAATCATTAAAATTCTACTTTTGGTGGCACTTCAGAACCCTGAACAGCTGAAAAATATTGTTTCTCTCTGAATCCAAAAATCGAGGCTAAGATCGTTGCAGGAAATTTTTTTATTGAAGTATTATATTCCTGGACATATTCATTAAATCTTTTCCTCTCAACTGCTATTCTATTTTCAGTCCCTTCCAATTGTGCTTGAAGTTGCAAGAAATTTTCATTTGCTTTTAATTCTGGATAATTTTCTACCACGGCTAACAATCTTGAGAGAGCACTACTTAATTCACCTTGTGCAGATTGAAATTTTTGAAATGCTTGAGGATCATTAAGAACTTCAGGTGTAACATTAAATTGACCCACTTTTGAACGAGCTTCAACTACATCTGTCAAAACCTGCTTTTCGAAATTTGCATAACCTTTAACTGTATTAACTAAGTTTGGAATTAAATCAGCGCGGCGTTGATACTGATTTTCAACTTGAGCCCATTGTTTGATTACATTTTGTTCAGCAGAAACTAAGTTGTTATAAACTCCTACTCCCCAAATTAACATTATTCCCAAAAAAAGTAGCATTAATCCTATAACCACTGCAATGAACAAAATCGCCTTATTTTTCATAAAAACCTCGTTAAATTTTGATCAAGTAATTAATACTAAAATAAGAAAATGATTTAATTAATTTAATAGATTTAAGGAATTTCTTCCGAATAATTTTTGTAAATAAAATCAAGAGTTTCTTCAAATAAAATATTGTTCTTCTCCAAGGCGAATTTTTCAGCATTTTCTAAATTACCTTTATAGAATCTTAACCAAAGAAGATTTGAAATTATTACTCCGTCAAAAATTCTATCTTGGTAGAAAGCTGATATTGTTAAATATGCTGATAAGGTATTCCACAAAAAAGAACCAAATCCACTTAGATAATTTCCAGTGTAAAATTGCCCTAACCCAGGTAAAAACATTGACAAAATTTTAGCTTTTTCAATAGAATAGAATTTGTCTTTATTACTAATGCAAATTTCATACAGATTTTTTTTCCCTAATTCCTCGAAAATTTTCGATGCCTCAACCCATTTCCATTCAAAGAAATATATCCAAGCTCTCCAATATTTAATTTCATCTTCATAAATAGAAAATCTTCCTTCATTTTCAATTTGATCTAACATTCTTTTAGCATTTGAAGTTTTTCTCTGAATTATGTTTAATCGACATAAATTGACTTTTGTATGAAATATTTCTTTATCGTTTCGTGCCTTTAATAATGCCAGTGAAAAATATTCAGACGCTTTCTCAAATTTACCTCCATATTTATAACATTTTGCAATTTGATTGTATGCATAAAATGAGAAATTATCTTGTTTATCAAAAAACATTAATCGTTTATATTCTTTTATAGCATCAAAATAATTTTGAGCTTTAAAGATTGAATCAGCGTAATCTTTTTGCTTTAATAGATCATCTTGCCCAAAACAATTAAATACTATTAAAACCAAAAAACACTTAATTACATAAATTGACATCATCTAAGAGGTAATTTCTATTTTTTAGATACTCAAATGAATCATCCAAAATTTTTTGCTGACGAGATTTATTAAATTTTATTGCGGAATAATATGAGCCAACTATATTTCCAAGATAAAATCCAATTGCTGTGATTGAAAAAAGATATCCTCTAAAATTGTGTGACTTGTTAAAGTTATCTACTGCCAAATATGCAAAAAGATTTGTTATAATGAATGAAGTCAATCCATCTGTATAATTTTCGGTATAAATTTTTCCTAAACCTGGGATTAAAGATAGTGATGCTGCGAGAATGGGAGATTTATCTTTTTTATCAATTTTTTTTTGAATTAAATCCGTCAAAAATTTTTTATCAAATTCATTAAATCTTGTAATAACAGAACTGTCTGGTAGCTCATCTTTGAATAATAATTTTGAAATTATTAAGTGCTTATTAATGATTTCATTACTGAAATTTAAATTACTACAAAACTCTTCCAGAGAATCAACTTTATTATTTAAAAGAAAATTTATTGATTTGAATGAATTTGAAATTTCTTTAAGAGGAGATTTGTCATTTATTTTTTTAAAGTAATTTTCTGATTGAATAAACTGTCCGATTTTTAGGTATGAAATACCAATTTTTAATAATACAGAATCGTTTATAAAATTTTCATCTAATCTGACATATTCTTCTATTGCTCGTAAATAGTCTTTCTCACAAAATAAATGATCAGCAAAGAGTTTAATATTTTCCTGAGTGTGAAAAAAGTTAATCTGGCAGTAAAGATAATTAAAGACAGATAGAGTGATTAAAATAGTTTTCAAATCAAATTAAGATTGTTTTACTTTTTAATATAATCACTTGGTGGATCATAATATCTATTATTTATTATGACATAGTCTCCTTTGTAAAAAATATTTGTATCTCTTGATAGCCTGTCAAAAAATAGAAGTATAGAAACTATAGGATTTGTTAACTTAAAAGACTCCGCTAAAAATTCCGAGCAACTAGGATAGAATGAGCAATTATCTCCATCAAAATTTGAAAATGAATATTTATATACTTTAAGAAGAACATCAATAAAACTTTGTTTTTTATTGATGTTCTTTGTTTCAATTGATTCAGATAGAGAATTTTTCGATTCAATCAAAAGATAATTGTCAGATTTCTCCCATCTAATAAAATCAACCTGACTAATCAATTGTGAATTTAATATGAAGATTAAAAAAATTACTATCAAATTATTTTTGATCAAGTAAAGCTCTCGCAATAATTATTCTTTGTATTTCTGAAGTACCTTCGTATATCTCGGTAATTTTAGCATCTCTCAAATATCTTTCTACAAGATATTCTCTTACATAACCATAACCGCCGTGTATTTGAATTGCCTCAAGCGCGCATTCAACTGCAATTTTGGAAGAGTATAATTTTGCCATTGCAGCTTCTTTTGCATAAGATTGTCCTGCATCCTTTAAAGCAGCAGCTTTTAGGGTTAGTAATTTAGCAGCATCAACTTTAACAGCCATATCTGCTAATTTGAATTGAATAGCTTGAAAATTAGAAATAGTTGAACCGAAAGCTTTTCTAGTTTTTGAATATTTTATTGAAGCCTCCAAAGAAGCTTCGGCGATCCCAATTGCTTGAGCAGCAATCCCTATTCTTCCACCATTAAGAGTATTCATTGCGAAATTAAATCCCTTTCCCTCCTCCCAAACCAGATTTTCTTTTGGGACTTTACAATTTTCAAATGTTAGAGAACAAGTATCAGAGCTTCTTATTCCGAGTTTATCTTCCTTGGCTCCTTGACCAAAACCTTCAGTGCCTTTTTCAACAACAAAAGTTGATATACCTTTGTGCCCTTTTTCTTTATCTGTTGTAGCCATAACAAGATAGTAATCAGCATTTATTCCATTTGTAATCCAATTTTTAATCCCATTGAGGATATAAAAATCACCATCCTTATCAGCAGTGGTTTTTTGCTTTGTTGCATCACTACCTGCTTCAGGTTCAGATAAAGCAAATGCACCTAACTTTTCACCTTTTGCTAACGGAGTTAAATATTTTTCTTTGATGTAATCGGAGCCATATTTTTCTAAACCATAGCACACCAATGAATTGTTAACAGACATAATTACACCAACACTAGCATCAACTTTTGAAATTTCAATCATAGCTAAAACATAGCTTATTGTATCTAAACCGGCACCACCATATTCAGGTGAAACCATCATTCCCATAAAACCTAATTCACCAAGTTTTTTTACTATCTCATAAGGAAATTCGGCTTTGATATCTCTTTCTACTGCTGATGGAGCAATTTCACTTAAAGCAAAATCTCTTGCGGTTTGTTGAATCATTAATTGTTCTTCTGTGAAATTGAAATTCATCTTAACCTCTATAATTTTTGATGAAATAATTTGTTCAAAAATAAAAATATTTTCTTTATTAAAGTCAAAATTTATTTGATACGTTTTTGTTTTAATTTATTTTTGCCTTGCTTTATTGAACAAAACTATGATTACTCAAATTACTGAACAGGAAAAGATTAGTAAAACTGTGCTCAAAGGTTTAACTCTCAAGGAGTTAAAAGAATTCTTTGAGGCAGCTGGTGAAAAAAGATATCGTGGGGAACAAGTCTTCGAATGGATGTATGGACATTTGATTGATAATTTTGATCAGATGGAAAACATTCCAAAATATTTAAGAAAAAAATTAAATTCTTTCTGTGAATTAATTACTTTAAAATTGCACTCTGTTGAAGAATCAAAAATTACTGGGACAAGAAAATATATTTTCGAAACAAAAGACAACTTCAAGATTGAATCTGTAATTATTCCTGAAGCCAAAAGAACAACTCTATGTATCTCAACTCAAGTTGGGTGTCCTCTTGATTGTAAATTCTGTGCAACAGGTTTGATGGGTTATAAAAGAAATTTAACTACTGGTGAAATATTCGATCAATTTTTGTTGGCCTCAAAAGATTATAAATTATCACAGATTACAAATATTGTATATATGGGTATGGGAGAGCCACTTTTGAATTTTAATAACACTCTTAAATCTCTCAAAATTTTTTCAGAAGAAAAAACCAGAGGAATTAGTCTTAAAAAAATTACTGTATCTACTGCTGGAATACCTCATAAGATCATTGAACTTGCAGATTCTCAAATAGGAGTAAAAATTGCTTTCTCCTTACATTCTCTTTTCGATGAGACGAGAAGCAAAATAATGCCTATTAATAAAAAATATAATCTCTCCTCAAATCTCGAAGCAATTAGATATTATGTTAATAAAACAAAAACTCGTGTAACTTTTGAGTATGTGATGTTTAATGACTTAAACGATCGTGAAGATGATTTTCACGCTTTGGTTAAACTATGCAAATCGCTGCCTTGCAAAGTAAATGTTATTCCATTTAATTCAATAGCTCATATGTTTCCAACAGGAATTTCTAAAGAACTCAAACCATCACCTAAACAAAGAATTGAAGAGTTTGTCCAGAAGTTGAGAGATAAGGGTATTACAGTGACAGTTCGATTCACTCAAGGTGATGATATTGCAGCAGCTTGTGGACAGTTAGCTTATAAATTTGAAAATAATTAATGAGAAAACTAACTCACGATGAAATCTCACTAAACAGAGCATCTCTTGACAATTTAAGCAAAGTCAGAAAATTACCTGTTTACGTAGTTCTCCATAATATTCGAAGCAATTACAATGTAGGTTCAATTTTTAGAAGTTCAGATGGAGCAATGATTGAGAAACTGTTTCTTTGTGGTTATACTCCACATCCACCAAGAAAAGAGATTCTAAAGACTGCTTTAGGAGCAACTGAAAGTGTTAATTGGGAGTATGCTAAAAATACTTTGGATGTAATAAAGCAAATTAAAAGTTTAGGTTTAAAGATCGTAGCTTTAGAACTGACTGATAATAGCATTCCATACTATGATTTCGATAAAATAGATTTTCCAATTTGCCTTGTAGTTGGCAATGAAATTTCAGGAGTTTCTCAAGAGATATTGGATCATTGTGATTATGCTATCGAAATTCCTCAGTATGGTATAAAACAATCTTTGAATGTTGCAGTAGCTTATGGAATTGCGATATTTAAGTTGAGAGAAATTTTTGATAAGAAATTTTGATTACATAGCAGCTGTAAAAAATTCTTCACCATTTTCTTTTGTATGAATCATCAAAAGATTTGCTCTTACCATTTTTACCAAAGTTCTTGAAGCTCTTCTTTCCGAAATATTAACTAATTTACTTAACTCCTTGACTGTGATTTTTTCTTTGTGCTTTAAGTATTCAAAAACAATCTTTTCGTTTGGGCCGATAGTATATTTTATTAAAGCTTTATTGGAACTTTGAGCTTTAAGAATTCTGATCATTTCTTTACTTGCTTGAACACTTTTATCATTTACACGTATAGTTACAATTGATTTATTAAGGTCTAAATCATCGAGATAATCTTGTAATCGATGTGGTTTATTATCAGACTCAGGGATTTCTACAATGACTAATTCTCTTCCTTTTAATGCTACAAAATGAATTTCAATATCTAATGGAGGTACACAATAATTTTTGGCTGTTGAGTAAACTAATTCAGCAACTTCTTTTTCACTTTCAACTCCAACAATTTCACGGTCATCATCAATTCCAAAAATCAAATAACCACCTTTTGTATTTGCAAAGGCAATCATCTCTTTTGCTATTTTTTCCTCAGTAGTGAATCGAAGTTTAAACTCACACTGTAAATTTTCACCTTCTTCTATTAATTCTTTCAGCTCTCGATGATTCATAAGTATGAATTTAAATTTTTTATTAACGTTTATGCTTTCGAGGGTTCCAGAGCCTTTCTAATTTTTTCTTATTCGAAGTGATGTTAATATCAGTTTTTTTAGTGGTAAGCTTTTCCTCAATTTTATTTTCTTTTTCTTTTTCTGTCAATTCTTCTTCATTTGTATTACCTTCAAAAACCTGCCCAACATTTTCATCAATTTTAGTTACTTGCTTATTTTTTGATTCTTCTAATTCCCTTTGCAATCTAGCTTTTTCTTGTTTATAGATTGTAACCTTCATTGCAATCAATTTGATAAATTCTGAATTTGGATATTTTGTCAATAAAGTATCATAAACAACAACTGCAGAATCCAACAATCTCAGATCGTTTTCTAAGATGAAACCTGCCGCATACAATCCTTTATCTGCAAATTTTGATTCAGGAAATTTCTTGTAAATTTCCAGGAAATTATTTATTCCATCTTTGTAATTTTTTGATTTAATGTATGATTCTGCTTTGAGATAAATCTCTTTTCCAGGGTCAAATGTTAAATCAATTAGTGGTAATCCAAGTTTATCAGCAGCGCTATTGACAATTGAAAGATGTTTATATTCATCATAAATTTTTCTAAAAAGACTGTCTGCTTTAGGTTTATCATTAACAGTTAAATAAAAAGTACCCAAAGCGTAGAGAGCATCTGGATAATAATCAGTACTATCGAAGTTCCTAACGATTTCATAATAAAGTTTGTAAGCCGAGTCAGGGATTTCTAATTCTGTAAAAAATAAATTTCCTAATTGAAGTCTGTTTTTAGCTAAGTCATTTTTCAATTTATCTAATGGAATAGTAGGTTTTGTTGGAGGATTTTTCTTAAAGTTTAATGAATCTACCGGAATTGAACCTGAGATATCTGTGTATGTTGTTTTATTTTGTTTATAAGAAACTAAATTTCTTCTCCTTTCTTCAAGAGCAATTTTTAGCTCGTCATCTTCAAAACTAATTCCTTCTAACTTTAAACTATCTGTAAACTTTATACTATCACGATAAAAAGCTTTGACTAAAAGTATTTTAATAATTGAATCAGGTTCAAGTCTAACAAAAAATTTACTTAGACTATCAGCAAGCTTAATACTATCTCTAACAAAAGCTGAATCTCTTAAACTCAGGTAGTTTATTGATGGTTTATTTTGTGATGCTTCTGAAATACTATTCCAAATATCATAGAGCTCTTTTTTCTCAAGATATTCTTGTAAAATTCTAAGAGAATCCTCAACATAAGCTATAGAATCTTGTTTGAATATTTCAGGATTATTTGCATAAAATAATTGTCTATCGTAATTATCAATTGTCTTTCTCAATCTTGAATATGTGCTGAATAAAGTATTTTTATCAAAAATTTCTTTTTGAAATTCCCTTGGAGGATTGCTTAATTGAGAACGATTAAAGTAGTGTGCAGCACTATCAAAGTTTAGTAAATTATTCTCATAAATTTTACCAATTTCATAAAGAGCTAAGGCTGAGTAGGGAGAATTCTTAAAGGTTGTATCAACAATAGTAAATTTATCTAAAGCTTCCTCAAAACGATTCAATAATACGTAGGCTTTACCAATTTCTAATTCAATTTTAGGCAAAGATTCAGAAAATTTATCCTTTGTTCTTATTCCCTCTAAAAATTCCAAAGACTCTTCAACTTTATCAGCCATTCTCAATGATGATGCGTAATTTAGGGTTGCATTAATTTCTATATCGAAATCAGAGGTATTTTCGATTGCTAACTGATAGTTCTCAGCAGATTTGATGTAATTTCCCTCTTTAAAGTAAAGGTTGCCTAATTCGTAGTAAGTTAAGGCAAGTAATTCATCATCAGAGATGTATTTTGTAAATCTTTCAAGTAATTCAATAGCTGTTTTATATTCTTCAATGGACTTGAAGTATTTGATTTCTTCAACAAAAGATTCTTCAATCAATTTTTCATAATCTTTCTCAATTGCTTTAGCACCAACTGAACGAATTGCATTTAATCCAACGTTGAAGTTTTTCATCTGCATTTCACATTTTGCAATCCATAATTCAGCTTCCAATCTTTCTTCTTCAGAGGGGTTTGTTAAAAGAAGTTCTTCAAATTTTCTTTTAGATTTCTGATAGTTCGCCTGATAATAAAAAGCTTTTCCAAGTATTAATAAAGCATCATCTACAAATGCAGAGTTTTTATTAAACTGTAGTAAGTCAGAGCATTTATCGATTAACTTTGGTAAATTATTTCTTGAATTACTTGATAGTACAATTGGCTCTGTTGAAAAAATATTCTTTTTTTGAGATTGAATATCTGCTTCGATTTCATTATAGATTTGTTTGATGTTATACCATCTATTGAAGTAAGTGGTAAAATTCTCCCAGACGCTGCATCCGGTTGTAAAAAGAGTTAATGTGATTGCGAGACTGAAAAGATTAAATTTTTTTTTCATATATAAAAGTATTACGGGAAATAAATTTCAAAAAGGTATTTTTTTATAGAGCATCGGGGCCTGATTCTTCAGTTCTTATCCTTATAACTTCAGAAATTTCTGAGACAAATATTTTTCCGTCACCAACTTGACCAGTTTTTGCTGTTTTAACTATAATGTCAATTACCTTATCTAATTTGGAGTCTTCAACAACTAATTCGATTTTTATTTTTGGAATGAATTCAATATGATATTCATTTCCTCTGAAAGTTTCTGTATGTCCTCTTTGCCTTCCATAGCCTCTTACTTCTGTGATTGTCATTCCTTTGATTCCGAAGTCTATCAAAGCTTCTTTGACTTCATCGAGCTTAAAAGGTCTAATTATGGCTTCAATTTTTTTCATACTAATATGATTTTATTTACCGTGACAATGTTTATATTTTTTACCACTCCCACAGGGACAAGGTTCATTTCGTCCTATTCTTTCTTCAACTCTAACTGGCTGAAGTTTACCAGCAGTAGCTTCCCTACTTTGTCTTAAACTGGGCAATTGCAATCCCATATTGTCTGTGTTCTGTTTGACTTGTGAGATATTTGAAATGGATGGTCGTCGTCTTTGTTGAACTTGTTCTTGTCCTTGTGGCCAAAATCTAAATACAAAAGAAACTGTTTCATTTCTGATTGACTCAAGTAATTTTATAAATAATTCAAAAGCTTCTTTCTTGTATTCAATTAATGGATCTTTTTGACCATAGGCTCTTAGATTGATTCCTTCTTTGACATCATCCATTTCTCTTAGATGCTCCTTCCATTTGCTATCTATTACACTCAGCATCGCAAATCTTTCAAGTTGAGCCATCATTTCAGAGCCAATCATTTGTTCCTTTTTATTGTAAAAATTCTTCGCTTCGTTTAAAATTCTTTCTTTAATACCATCTTTTCCTAAAGATTCAAATTCCTCTGGTTGTATTTGAACATCGATTAATAGATGTTGCATCAATTCTTCTCTGATTGCTTGAGAGTTAACATCATCATAATATTTTTCAATGATGCTTTCAACCCATTCTTCGAGTAAATCAAAAATTTCACTTTTTAATCTATCGCCTTGTAAAGCTTTTTGTCTACGGGCATAAATAACCTCTCTCTGTTGATTCATTGTATCATCGTATTCAAGCAATCTTTTACGTATTGCGAAATTATTTTCTTCGACTTTCTTTTGAGCTCTTTCAACAGATTTGGTTATCATCGGATGTTGAATAACCTCTCCTTCTTGAATTCCAATTCTTGTCATAATAGAAGCGATTCTATCACTTCCGAACAGTCTCATTAAATCATCTTCAAGCGAAATAAAGAATTTAGAAGTTCCGGGATCTCCTTGTCTTCCAGCTCTACCACGTAACTGTCTATCAATTCTTCTTGACTCGTGTCTTTCAGTTCCTAAGATGAAAAGCCCGCCACGCTCTCGAACACCGGCACCAAGTTTAATATCAGTTCCTCTACCTGCCATATTCGTTGCAATTGTTACAGCTCCGAGTTCTCCAGCGTGTGCTACTATTTCAGCTTCTCTTTGATGCTGCTTTGCGTTAAGAACATTATGAGGTATTCCCTTTCTTTTAAGCATTCGAGAAATTGTTTCTGATACTTCAACTGAAGTTGTTCCAACTAGGACGGGTCTTCCAATCTTACGAAGTTCTTCTATTTGTTGAATCACCGCATTATATTTTTCGCGCTTTGTTCGATATACAGCATCATCAAGGTCTTCTCTGATTACAGGCTTATTAGTTGGAATTACCACAACTTCAAGTTTATAAATTTGATAGAATTCTGCTTCTTCGGTTTCCGCTGTTCCAGTCATTCCAGCAAGCTTTTTATACATTCTGAAATAATTTTGAAGAGTAATCGTTGCTAAGGTTTGTGAGTCTCTTTCTACTTTAACATTCTCTTTAGCTTCAATTGCTTGATGCAAACCATCACTGTATCTCCTGCCTGGTAATATTCTACCTGTAAATTCATCTACAATAGCAATTTTTCCATCTTCAGTTACAACATATTCAACATCTTTTTCAAATAGAGTATAGGCTTTTAATAATTGATGAATTGCGTGAATTCTTTCACTTGCCTCTGAGTATTTTTTATATAATTCTTCTTTTAGTTTTATTTTTTGTTCATTGGATAAGTTAGGATCATTTTCAAATTTGCTTATTTCAGTTCCGAGATCTGGTAAAACGAAGAAATCTTTCTCTCTCCCAGTACCTTTTGCTAATTCTTCTCTTCCTTTTTCTGTCAAATCAATTATATTATTTTTTTCATCGATGACAAAGTATAATTCATCATCGATTATGTGCATATTCTTACCTTTTTCTTTAAGAAATTCAAGTTCCGTTTCCTGCATTAACTTTTTATTTTCTGGTTCTGCAATAACCTTGAGTAATTTATTATTCTTAGGCAACCCTCTAAAAGCTCTGAAAAGAAGAATACCAGCTTGCTTATAATCGCCTTTGTTGATTGACTCTTCAGCTTCACTAACAATTTTTCCAACTAAATTCTGTTGTAATCGATATAATCTTTCAACTTTTGGTTTCATTTCTCCAAATAAATGGTCATCTCTGTCAACTGGACCTGAGATAATTAAAGGAGTTCTTGCTTCATCTATCAGTACCGAATCAACCTCATCGACAATCGCATAATTGTGGCCTCTTTGAACTTGAAATTCTTTATCAATAGCCATATTATCTCTTAAGTAATCAAATCCAAATTCACTGTTTGTTCCGTAAGTAATATCACAGTTGTACTGAATTTTTCTTTGCTGATAATCCATTGTATTTGTAATGCAGCCAACGGTTAAGCCGTGAAACTTGAAAATTTCGCCCATCCATTCGCTATCACGTTTTGCGAGGTAATCATTGACTGTGACAAGATGAACTCCCCTACCTGTTAAAGCATTTAGATAAAGTGGTAAAGTTGCAACTAATGTTTTTCCTTCACCTGTAGCCATTTCAGCAATTTTTCCCTGATGTAAAACTATTCCACCTAATAG
>JANWVQ010000020.1 GCA_025056745.1 Ignavibacterium sp. | reverse complement strand
ATCGGAATTCACGCAGTTGATTTGGTTTGGGGTTTGGGAACAATTCATTGTTTAACTCACGAACAAATTTTATAATTATAAATAGGAGTAATTATGTTTTCAATAATATTATCTTTAGTTCTTTTAGTATCAAATCCTTCTGAAAAAATAAAAGTTAAAGATCCTTGGATGAGGGTTTCTGCTAAAGGACAATCGTCAGCATTATTTATGAAAATTGAAAATAATGGTGAAGTTGCTGACACACTTTACAAAGTTGAAGGAAATATTTCACAGAAAATTGAAATTCACGAGACATATCAAAAAGATGATATGATGGGAATGAGAGAAGTTGGTTTTGTAGTAATAAATCCAAAATCAACTTTTGAATTGAAGCCTCGCCATCATCATATAATGTTGATTAAATTGAATCAAGATTTGAAAAAAGGTGATGAACACGAATTCACACTTCATTTCAAAAAAGCAGGTGTAATAAAAATCAAAGCAAAAGTTGATGAAATGAAAATGCCAAAATCTCAACACGTGCATTGAGGTTTATATTTAATTTAGAATGTAAATAAATAGAAATTAAAAGTGCAAAGCGTTAAAAAGTTAAAAAGAGAATATTTTACTGAATTAAATCAAAATAATATCTTGTTAGAAAATATTAAACAAGATTTGATAGATTCTGATAAAATATATCTTGAATATAAAAACATTTTGTTAGTAAAGAGTGATGTTTTAGATGAGAATCTCTTTAAGAAAGAATTTATTGATTTAATTGTTACTTCACCACCTTATAATGTGGATATCAAATACAATTCTCATAAAGATAATTTGACTTATGATGAATATCTAGAATTCTCAGAAAAATGGATAAGAAATTGCTACAAATGGAGTAAACCCCAAGCAAGATTTTTATTAAACTGTCCACTTGATAAAAATAAAGGTGGACAGCAAAGTGTTGGTGCTGATTTGACTTTATTAGCTAAAAAGATAGGTTGGAAATATCATTCTACAATTATTTGGAATGAAGGTAACATTTCTCGAAGAACTGCTTGGGGTTCGTGGCTTTCTGCTTCTGCTCCTTTTGTTATTGCTCCCGTGGAATTGATAATAGTTTTTTACAAAGAATCGTGGAAAAAAGAATACGGTTCTGGAAAATCAGATATATCAAAAGAAGAATTTATGGAATGGACAAATGGGCTTTGGAATTTCAATGGTGAAAGTAAAAAAAGAATTGGACATCCTGCCCCATTCCCTCGAGAATTGCCTAAAAGATGTATTAAACTATTTAGCTTTGTCGATGATATAATTTTTGACCCTTTTGTTGGAAGTGGCACAACTTTAATTGAAGCTGCTAATAACAATCGGTTCGGGATAGGAGTGGAAGTTGATGAAAAATACTGTCGTTTAGCTAAGAAGAGAATTTTAAACGAAGTTCAAGAAACTTTCTTATAAAAGAGATATAAACAATGATAACTCTTGATGACAGTAAAGCACAAAGTCTTCGTTCTTCTGAAGGACATAGATTGGAAAATGTTGTTGCTTTTATATTAAATAATTTATTAAACGATAAAGAAATTTTTATTGCTCAAGGAACTACTGACGGTTTGAAAAAAGTAGTTAATGATAAAAAAATTATTGAGCAGATAATTGATTACAACAAATTACCAGTTAAAAGACCTTGCGATCAGAAACAGTTAGAAGACTATCCTGATACTGATTTATTTATTTTATTAAAAACAAAAACTCACTGGAGAGTTTTGGGTGTAATTAATTGTAAAGTTTCATTTCATTCTCGACATACAATGGTTACTTTCTGGGGCTTAGCTGTTAGAATAGGTTCAAATATCAAATATGTTTGTGTTACTGAAGATAAAGACCAATATCATCCAGTTCGTCCTAGAAGCGAATTTGGAAAATCTTGTGAAGAATCAACTGCTGTACGACGCTTATTAGAAAGTTTTGTTGATAGGACTTATATAATAAAATCTTATGAATTAAACAGTAAAGAGATTCAAAAAGATATTAAAAAATTTTCCATAGCGTTGAAAAAAGGTACAGTAAAAAGTATTTGTTTTGATAATCCTAAACATAAGTATCATACTAAATATTGTGTAAGTGTCAGACCATTCGATGATTTAATCTTTGATATTATAAGATGGAAAGAAGAAATTGATAGATAAAAATTAACAATGTATTAACTGATGAAACGCTTCGAAAAACACGTTTTTATTTGTAATAATTCAAGACCTGCTGGCCATCCAAGAGGTTGCTGTTTTGATAAAGGTAGCAAAGAACTAATAGACGAATTCAAGAAGAAAGTTGCTGCAGCCGGTTTGAACAAAATAATCAGAGTAAATCTTTCAGGTTGTTTAGATGCTTGCGAAAAAGGAATTGCAATGGTTGTTTATCCTGAACAAGTTTGGTACGGAAACGTGAAGTTAGAAGATATTGATGAAATAATTCAATCTCATTTGATAAATGATAAGCCTGTGGAAAGACTTGAATTAAATGAGCAAGATTTCAAGAATGAAAAATAACTCTCAAAAAGAATTAGCTGATAAAATCTTCAAACTACTGAAAAAACATTATCCAAATCCGAAACCAGCTTTGGAATATTCTAATCCATTTGAACTTTTAATAGCAACAATTCTTTCTGCTCAATGCACTGATGAAAGAGTTAATATTGTTACTAAAACTCTTTTCAAAAAATATAAAAGTCCTGAAGACTATCTTAAAGTTTCAAATGAAGAATTAGAGAAAGATATTTTCTCAACAGGATTTTATAAACAAAAAGCAAAAAGCATTAAAAACTGTTGCGCCGAACTTATTGAAAAATACAATGGTCAAGTCCCCGCTGATTTTGATGCACTTACAAAACTACCCGGTGTTGGAAGAAAAACTGCTTCAGTAGTAGCCGGAAATGGCTTTGGAATTCCAGCTATTGCAGTTGATACCCATGTTATTAGACTATCAAATTTATTTCATTTTGTTAATACAAAAGATCCTATCAAAATTGAATTCAAATTAAAAGAACTTTTACCTGAAAAAGATTGGATTATTTCATCACATCTTTTAGCAACTCACGGAAGAAAAATTTGTATAGCACGAAAACCCAAATGTCTTGAATGTTTTCTTGCTGATTTATGTCCATCATTTAATCCAAAATCAAATGTGAAATAATGAAAGAAAGAGATAGAAATTTCTGTTTAAATCTTTTGAAAGAATACACAAAAAGTGAAAGTCTATTGAAACACGCTTATGCAGTTGAATCCTGTGTTCGGGCTTATGCTGAAAAATTTGGTGAAGATGTTGAATTCTGGGGGAATGTGGCTTTGCTTCACGACTTTGATTATGAAAAGTATCCATCAGCAGAAGGGCATCCATTCAAAGGAGCAGAAATTTTACGAGGACTTGGTTTTTCTGAAGAGTTTATAACTGCAATTTTATCTCACGCTGATTACACTGGAGTAAAAAGAGAAACACTTTTACAAAAAACTCTGTTTGCCTGCGATGAACTTGCTGGATTTTTAACCGCAGTGGCTTATGTCCGTCCATCAAAAAGTATTGATGAAGTTGAAGTTAAATCAGTCAAAAAGAAAATGAAAGACAAAGCGTTTGCAAAAGCAGTCAGCAGAGACGATATAATCAATGGTGCTGCTGAACTTGGAATAGATTTAGATGAACATATTTCTTTCTGCATTGAAGCTATGAGAAAAAATAAAGACTTATTAAAACTTTAATTCAATATTAAATTTTGATTAATAAATAAATTTTATTAGTTTAGAATAAAAATTAGGGAAAAGATGGTTTCATTAGCAATAATCGTAATATTATCATATTTAGTTGGTTCCATTCCAACAAGCATAATTATCAGTAAAATAGTTAAAGGTATAGATATTCGCAATTATGGAAGCGGTAACGCAGGTGGAACTAATGTAATGCGAGTTCTTGGTTGGAAATATGGAGTTTTGGTTATTTTACTTGATGCTATTAAAGGCTCAATAGCTGTTATTTTAATTGCAAGACTTCATTCAGGAATTTTACCTTTTGAAAATGTATCTCCATTTGATGATTTTACTTTAGTTCAAATTATTGCCGGAATTTCTGCAGTTGTAGGTCATATTTGGACTATATTTGCAGGCTTTAGAGGTGGTAAAGGAATTGCAACAGCTTTAGGAATGTTGATAATGATTATTACCGTTGACATTTTAATCGCCTTAGCTGTTTTCGTTTTGACTGTTACAATTTCAAGATATGTTTCTCTCGGTTCAATTCTCGGAGCAATCTCTGTCCCAGCAACTTTAATCATTAGGGAAAATGTATTCCATTCACACATTGAAGGTTACTATACAATTCTTCCGTTTGCAATAGGGATATGTTTGTTGATTCTTTTCACACATCGAAAAAACATAGTAAGAATAATCAACGGGACAGAAAACAGAATTAGTTTCAAAAGAAAAGAAATTAAATGAAAATTGCCGTTCTCGGAGCTGGGGGCTGGGGGACAACTCTTTCTATCCTATTGTATTATAATGGCCACGATGTTACTCTTTGGGAATATAAAAAATCCTATGCTAAAATTTTAGATAAATCTAGAATTAATCATCTATACCTACCAGGGATTAAAATTCCTCAAGAAATCAAAATTAGTAATAATCTTCAAGAAACTTGTTCAGATAAGAATATTATCGTTATAGCTATTCCATCTCAACATATAAGAGATGTAATAAAAAAGTTGGATTTTGATTCTATAAAAAACTCAATCTTGTTGAGCGTTGCAAAAGGAATTGAAAAAAATACATTGTTTACAGTTTCTCAAATAATTCTTGATTTATTTCCCAAAATAAATAAAAGCCAAATTTCAGTACTCTCAGGTCCAAGTCACGCCGAAGAAGTTGTAAAGAGAATTCCAACTGCAGTAGTAGCAGCATCGAAAGATTTAGAAACTGCAAAGACGGTTCAAGTAACTTTTATGAATTCTTATTTTAGAGTTTATTCATCTGATGATTTAATTGGTGTTGAACTTGGTGGTGCGTTTAAGAATGTTATTGCAATAGGAGCTGGAATAATCGATGGAGCAGGATTTGGAGACAATACAAAAGCAGCAATAATGACTCGAGGAGTCGCTGAGATAACGAGACTGGGTTTAGCGATGGGTGCTAAACCGGAGACCTTTGCAGGGCTTTCAGGAATGGGAGATTTAATTGTTACTTGTATGAGCAAACATAGTAGAAATAGATATGTTGGTGAACAGATTGGTAAAGGTATGAAATTAAAAGATGTTTTAAAAAAAATGACTATGGTTGCTGAAGGAGTTGAAACTACCCGTTCCGTCGTACGTCTATCTGAAAAGATGAAAATTGAAACTCCAATTGCTAATGAAGTTTATAAAATTCTTTTCGAAGACAAAGATCCGATTAAAGCAACTAACGATTTGATGACGAGAAATATGAAAATCGAAAGTCTTTAAGTTTTTTCAAATGTTCTTTTCATCAGAGATAAAATCTCTTGACGAGTGAAAGGTTTCGAAATATAATCAGAACATCCACCTGCCAAAAATTCTTCTTTATCACCATCCATTGCAAATGCTGTAATAGCTATTATTGGAGTATTAGCATATTCAGGAGTGTTTCTTAATTTTTGAGTTACTTCAATCCCTGTTATTCCACTTCCTAAATTTATATCCATCAGAATTGCATCATACTTTTTAGAAGTTGCTTTTTCAATAGCCTCTAATCCATTGGTTGCTGAATCAATATTATATTCTTTCGATAAAAAAGCTGTAATTACTGAGAGATTTATATCATCATCTTCTACAACGAGTATATTCTTTTTTCTATTTTCTGAATTATTTACTTGCTCTGACATATTTATCCTTCAATTTATTTGTTCAAAGATAATGGAATTTCTACTGTGAAAGTTGAGCCCTCGTTGACTTTGCTTGTTACAGTTATTTTGCCATTAAGGAAATCTACATATTTCTTACAAATAGAAAGTCCTAATCCAACACCTTCAAAGCTACGAGATAATCCTTCACTTGCCTGACGAAATTCTTCAAAAATCAATCCGAGTTTGTCCTCCGGAATTCCAACTCCTGTATCAGACACTGACAAAAATAATTTATTTTTTTCAAAGTTAATAATAGCTTTAATATTCACAGATCCTTTGGGAGTAAATTTCACTGCGTTGTTGACTAAGTTATTAAGTATTTCTCTGATTAATTTATTATCAGAAAAAATTAACATTTTTTCATCTGAATATTCTGTTGTTAGATTTAAATTTTTCTTCACTGCAGTTGGTTTAAATATTTCAACTACTTCTTCAATTACTTCCTTTAAATCAAATTCAGAATAGTTAAGAGAGAATTTTTCTGATTCAATTTTAGATATAGTTAATATTGAGTTTAATGTTTCTAATAGTCTATTCCCACTTTGGAAAATTATCCCCGCCATTTCTTCATAATCAGTTCCTTTGAGTTCATCCATCAATATTTCTGCATAACCTAAAACACCAATTAGTGGAGTTCTCAATTCGTGACTCATATTTGAAAGAAAATTTGATTTGATTCTGCTTGCTTCTTCTGCTTTTTCTTTTGCTTGCTGAAGTTCTAATTCAAATTTTTTCCTTTCAGTAATATCAATTTGACTACCCCAAATGGATTTTAATTTTTTATCTTGAAGAATACCAATTGAGTTATTCAGAATTATAATATCGGTTCCATCTATTTTCTTTTCAACAGTTTCTACATTTATAACTTTATAACCATTATTGATAAAAGCTCTAAAGGCTTCTCTGTTAACTTCATTATCAGAACCTCCGTGAATTTCAATCAATGTTTTACCAACTATATCTTGAGTAGAACTCAATCCATACATTGCTGCTAATGAATGATTCGCTTCGGCTATGAAACCATACTCATACATTTTATCAATTTGTTCTTCAATTGGGAGAGTTGTATCAATAGGTTCTGTGAATTGAAGAAGGGAAATTCCTTCCATACTGTTGTTTATGAAGTTTCGATATTTCTCTTCGCTTGTCTTTAATGTTTCTTCTGCTATTTTTCTTTGAAAGATTCCGCCAATGCTTGCAGCTACAACAGATAGAACAGAAATTTCCTGATCAGTCCAAACTCTTTCATTATTACAATCATCAAATTTTATGAAACCCCATAATTTTTTTGTTAGAAAAATTGGAATACATAGAAAAGATTTTGCTTTGCTAACTTTTAATATTTCATATTCATTTAGAGGTAAAGAATTTAGTTTTTCTTCTATGATTTTTCCAAGATTGAATTCATTTAACCATCTGCTAAAAATTTGATTGTAATCTAATTTTTCAATTTTTCCATCTGCATAATTGCTATTTGAAATCCATTCTGAAATTAAATTTGCATATACAGTGTTATTTGGAATATCAGTTAGGTTTTCATATAAAGAAATTCTATTAACTTCGATTATTTTCCCAATTTCTTCTAATGCAAGTTGGATTGCTAAAAATACATCTCTTTTTGTAAGCAGAATTGATTGTGCTTTAGAGACAGCTTCTAATAAACTTTTTATTTTTTGTTTTTCTTTGTAATTGATTTTTCGCTCGATCACCATTGAGGTTTGATCGGCAACAAACTTTAAATTTTCAAAATCTCCTTCAGTTAAAAGTGTAGATTGTTCATAGTTACTTACAGTTAGTAAACCAATTATTTCATTTTTTGCTTTTAATGGTATTCCAATCCATTGCAAGGGAAGATTATTATTCAATTCAATATTTTCTTCTTCACATATTTTTTTTATTGTGTTAAGATCCAAAAAGGTTGGCTTTTCATATTTTGATACGTAATTAAAAAGCAGATTTAATAAAATATCAGAATAAGATTTAGAATAATTTATATCGGAATGATAGTCCAAACTTAAGCTTTTCTTGTCTTTATCATAAAGATAAATAGCAAAATTTTTGACAGGCATTATTGCACTAACTATGGACTGAACCTCCAGAAAAAATTCATTTAGTTCCTCAGTTAAATGCGAATATTCACTTATTTTGTATAAAGCTTCTTTTATTTGTTCGGATTTTATTCTATCAGTAACATCTCGCGTAATTCCCCAGAATGCTATGATTTCATCATTGGTATCTTTTATAAAATTAATACTGTTTTCCGTCCAGACTAGTTGCCCATTTTTTTTGTAACCTCTTAGGATAAAAACAGGACTTTTTTCTATTTGATATTTATTTGAATGAGAAAATTTTAGCTCTTCTTCGATATTATGTTTTAAGTAATAAATAGATTCTGGAGGGAAGATTTTTTCAATTGGAGTGTTCAGCAGTTCTTCAGCTGAATAGTCATAAATTTTGGAATAATTTTTACTTATGAATAAATATTTGAAATTCAAATCACGAATCCAAAATTCCTCATCTGTGTATGATGAGATATGACTTAATATTCTTTTTATTTCTTCTACTTGATCAACCTCATCTGATTCATCTTGTATTTGAACAATAACCCCTTTTATTATACTTCCATCATCAGATAAATATCCAAGATTTATAACAGAAACTAATTTTGCTTGAAATAATTTTAATTCACAGAGGAGTTTATGAGATTTTCTTTTATTTGATTTGTATTCCTCGAAAATATTATCGAGTATTTCTCTACAGTAGGGTGAGAAAAAAGCTAAATACTCTTGAAGACTTATTTTCTCAGCTGAAAAAGATTTTTTAGTATCTTCTGAATTTTCTGATTTTAATAAAATTTGATTTTGTGAAATATGATATTCCCAGAAAAGGAATTTTAATCTATTAAGTATTTCAATTTTATCATTAATCATAAAAGTAGTCATTTAAAAAGAACTTTCTCTACTTGTAATTTCAAACATTTTCCTCAAAAGAAAAAGTATATTTTTTATGATTATCGAAAAATAAGTCCAACTATTTTAGCTCGATTTAAGTAGTAATTTTATCAATTGGTAAAGATATACCTTTAATTTTTCTAAAAAGTGAAACCGCATAAGAATCAGTCATACCAGATACGAAATCAATTATTAAGTGCAACCGCTCAGATAAAGGTGTATCTTTATTTACTGATGAAGTTATCTGGTTTGGTAGCAAGCTTATTATTATTCTACTTTTATTTTTATTTTCTGCATCAAGCCAAGAATTCAAAGCATTTATAAAAACATCTAATAGGCCTGCGAGAACTTCATATCCAGCGCATTCTCTTTCTGTCACAACTTTATGTCTGTAAATTTTCTTTATGGATAATTCTTCAATTTCATTTAAATATTTTGAAGATGGCGAAAGACTGTAAAGCTCATCAGTAAATTGACCATTGATAATTTTTTCTTCATTGTCCAAATATATCTCTGCTAATTCTCTTATTAAATTATTTATTGCTTTTGCTCTTAGAAATCCAATTCTGTCAGCTTCATCTCTTAAATTATAATTATCAGGGAGATCAGTTTTTATCAAAGGGATTAGTAGTTCTTCTGCTTCTTTGAAATCAATAAAACCTAAACGAAATCCGTCTTCAAAATCCATAATTCTATAACAAATATCATCTGCTCCTTCAACTAAGAACGCTAGTGGATGTCTGCACCAGAAATAATCTTCGGCAGAAATTTTTTGAAGTCCAGTTTTCTCAGCAATTTTTTTGAAGTAATCTTTTTCACTTTGGAAAAATCCAAATTTTTTATAGACGTTTGTTTTTGTAAAAGATGAATTATCTTTCAGTAAAGACTCTCGCGGATATTTGGATAAAGCACCAAGGGTTGCTAAGGTCAATCTTAAGCCTCCGCTAACTTTTGGATTTTGAAGTTTTGTAATTATTCTAAAACCTTGGGCATTGCCTTCAAAATTCTCTAGATCATTTTTAATCTTTTGATCTGAAATTTTTTCAATTAGATTTCTACCATTACCGTTTCTAAAATATTCTGAAATAGCATCTTCACCGGAATGACCGAATGGTGGATTTCCAATATCGTGAGCTAAACAAGCAGCTGCAACTATTTCACCAAAATGAAATTTTGAAAAATTGTTTTTCAAATCATTATGTCTGTCTAAAATCACTTCGCCAACAAGATTCCCTAAAGATCTACCGACAACAGCAACCTCAAGACTGTGAGTTAATCTTGTATGTACGAAGTCACTTTCTGGTAGTGGAAAAACTTGAGTTTTGTCTTGAAGTCTTCTGAAAGCTGGTGAAAAAACTATTCTATCAAAATCTTTTTGAAACTGACTTCGTCCATCTTTTGTTGTCTTTTTCTCAATATCATCGAAGCTGAATTGTTCATCGCAAAGAAGCTTTTTCCAATCCATCATAAATTACAGTTGATCTCCCATCAAAACATTTATAGCAGTTGTATTTACTATATCATCAACACTGCAGCCTCTACTTAAATCAAAAAATGGTTTGTTCAATCCTTGAACCATAGGTCCAACAGCTTCTGCACCGCCAAGTCTTTGAGCAATTTTATATCCGATATTTCCGGCATTTAGGTCAGGGAAAATTAAAACATTTGCTTTGCCTGCAACTTCACTGTTTGGAGCTTTTCGCTTTCCAATTGATTCTACTATAGCAGCATCAAATTGTAATTCACCATCTACTTTTAAATCAGGGCGTTTGGATTTTACAATATTTGTTGCAGAAATAACTTTATCTACTAATTCGTGTTGTGCACTACCTTTCGTTGAGAAGGATAGCATAGCGACATAAGGTTCCTCTCCAGTTAATTTTTTATGATTATCTGCAGTTGATATTGCAATATCTGCAAGCTGTTCATCAGTTGGATTAGGCACAACTGCACAGTCAGCGAAGCTATAATTTTTATCAGGAAATATCATTAGAAAAAAACTTGAAACAATAGAAATACCTTGTGGCATTCCGACAATTTGAATTCCCGCTTTCATTACATCTGCTGTTGATGCAAATGAACCTGCAACAGAACCATCAACTAAACCTTCGCGAAGCATCATCGCTGCAAAAAATAAATCTCTTTTCATCGTTTCAATTGCCTCTTCTTTGGTAATCCCTTTTTTCTTTCGGAGTTGAAAGTAAATTTCAGAAAATTCATCAAACCTTGGATGGCTTAAATGGTCAATTATTTCAACACCGTCAAGATTTATGTTTAATCTTTCTGCGTCTTGCAAAACTTTATTTGGATTACCGAGTGTTATAATTTTTGCTATTTTTTCTTTTGTGAGGATCTCAGCTGCTTTTAATACTCTTTCATCGTGAGATTCTGGTAAGATAATTTTCTTATCTCTCGATTTTGCTTTCTCTTTAATTTGATTTATTAATTCCATTCCCATCGAATAACTCCAAAATTGTTTTTATTTTCATTTCAAAGTTAATCAAGATTAGAAATATAATATGAATTTATGTATTATAAGTTTGTTGGTGTTTTTGATAAATGGTAATTATTAAGTCATTTTCAGTTTAATATCTTAAATAAGTCACTTTGAAATTTCAACGACTTTACCATTCCTAAAAATTTTGGTTGGAATTTATAGAAATCTTCTATCCCTTTGACTGATAGTTTTATTATGAAGTCAACATCTTTATCTGTTCGCAAATAAATTTCAAAATTAACATAATCGCCAATTATCTCAGGTTTGTTATAATACCAAGTTAGTTCGTTTGTAATGAACTTACTTTCATATTTATTCTCAAAGAAAAATTCCTTTTCAGAAATTTCAAGGTGAATATAAGGTGGGTTTTCTATTTCAGTTCCTTGATACCAGAAAGTTACTCCATCAAATTTGTTATTTAACTTTTGATCAAGGTATATCCATCCAGTCGGATATTTTATTCTTACTCCTCGAGTCTCATCGTAATAAATTTCAGATAATTCTGTAGAATCAGCGTTTTGAAATAAACTATCAAATACAAAACCATATTTTTCGTTTTCACTAGTTGCAGATGAGTTATTAATATTTTCATTTTCACTGTTTTGTAAATCACTGCTTTTGATTGGAACAGCGGTTTCATTTTTAATTTCATCAAAATTTATTGAAACGAATTTTTGATTATTAATTCTACTATCTAATAGTTGAGAGTATAAAAGAGAAATGAAAATGCTAATTCCAATATGAATTAATACAGAAAATGAAAAAATCTTTAACTTATAACTTAATCTTTTAATTATCATCGTCCAAGTCTTAATTTGAAAGCCCTTTCGAAATTACTAACTTTGTAATACGAATTAAAATAAATTATGCGGCAAAATGAAATTTTTAATAACTGGCGGTTCAGGCTTTTTAGGAATTAATTTAATAAGATACCTTTATAATAAAGGTCACGAAATTACATCTTTGGATATCGCTGATTTTAATTACACTGATATGAAGGATAAAATTAATATTATTAAAGGCGATATTCGTGACTCTAAAACAGCAGATTTAGCTGTAAAAGGAATTGACATTGTTGTTCACGCTGCTGCAGCTCTTCCGCTCTATAAACCTGAGGATATTTATTCAACTGATGTCGATGGGACACGAATAATGTTGGAGGCATCGTTCAATAATGATGTAAAGAGGTTTATACATATTTCATCAACAGCAGTATATGGAATTCCGGATCATCATCCAATTTATGAAGATGACAAACTCGATGGTGTTGGACCTTATGGAAAGGCAAAAATCCTTGCCGAAGAGGAATGCTTAAAGTTTAGAAAAAAGGGTAAATGTGTTCCAATAATTCGTCCAAAATCATTTATAGGACCTGAGAGACTTGGTGTTTTTGCGCTTTTTTATGATTGGGCTAAAGATGGAAAAGGATTTCCAATGATTGGTAAAGGTAATAATAGATATCAACTTTTAGATGTCGAAGATTTATGTGATGCTATTTATTTATGTGCAACTTTAGATGAGAAAATTGTGAATGACACTTTTAACATAGGAGCAAAAGAATTTACCACAATGAGAGAAGATTATCAGGCAGTTTTAGACTATGCAGGTTTCGGAAAAAAAATAGTTGGACTTCCAGAAAAACCAATAATTTGGACTCTTAAAATTCTTGAAGCACTTAAACTTTCTCCACTTTATAAATGGGTTTATGAAACCGCTTCTAAAGATTCTTTTGTATCAATTGAAAAAGCAGAGAGAGTGCTTGGATTCAAACCTAAATATTCTAATAAAGATGCATTGATCAGAAATTATAAATGGTATTTGGAACATCTAGATGAATTCAAAGACCAATCAGGAATCTCTCATCGTGTTCCTTGGAAGCAGGGAATACTTAAACTTGCAAAAATCTTTTTTTAATTGAGTATTTTTAATTAAAATTTTAATAAAAGTTAAATAACAAGGAGATAAAGATGGCTACAAAAAAAGATTATCTGAAAGAGGTTATTCAACATATTGACATAAAGCAACATAATGTTGTAAAACTTGTTGAAGATATGGGAGCAATGGCTTTTTCCGCAAGAGATTTACATCGTGCTGCAAAGATTTACGAAATGATGTTAGAAGATAAAAATTGTTCTATAATCTTGACACTTGCGGGAAGTCTTTTCAGTGCTGGCTTGAAAAAGGTCGTTTATGATATGGTTATGAATAATATGGTAGATGCTATTGTTTCAACTGGTGCAATTATGGTCGATCAAGATTTTTTTGAGGCACTTGGTTTCAAGCATTATAAGGGAACTAAATGGGTTGATGATAACGAATTAAGAGAATTACATATTGATAGAATTTACGACACATTTATTGACGAAGATGAATTACGAATATGCGATGAAACAACCGCAAAAATTTTTGACAGTATGGAGCCGAAAGCTTACTCCTCAAGAGAATTTATGTGGGAATTTGGAAAATATCTTGAAGAAAATGGTGGTCCTAAATGTGATGATTCAGTTGTTTTTGCTTGCTATAAAAAGAATGTTCCTATTTTTATCCCTGCATTTTCTGATTGTTCTGCTGGATTTGGGTTAGTAATTCATCAACACAATAATCCTGACAAACACGTCGCTGTTGATTCGGGAAAGGATTTTTATGAACTAACGAAAATAAAACTACATAGTAAGGACACTGGAATATTTATGATTGGTGGAGGCGTTCCTAAGAATTTTACACAAGACATTGTGGTTGCAGCTGACATTTTAATGGAAGAAGCTGATATGCATAAATACGCAATTCAAATCACTGTTGCTGATGAAAGAGATGGTGCTTTATCCGGTTCAACTTTGAAAGAAGCAAGTTCTTGGGGCAAAGTTTCAATGACTTATGAACAAATGGTTTATAGTGAAGCAACAATTGCAATGCCCCTAATCGTTGGTTATGCTTATCATAAAGGCGTTTGGAAAAATAGAACTGCTCGTGAATTTCAAAAAATTTATTCTAAAGAAAATGTTACGGCTTAATAATCATGAACTTAATTGATCTAATTATTTCTCGTAGAAGTATAAGAAAATATAAAAATCAAGAAATATCAAAAGATAATATTGACAAAATATTAAAGTCCGCAATGTATGCTCCAAGTGCCATGAATTTACAACCATGGCACTTTATTGTTTTTGACAATAAAGAGATATTTGAAAAAATCATTTCAGTTATACCTCACGCTGAAATGATTAGAAATGCTGATAAGTGTATTCTAGTTTGTGGAGATTCTTATAAAGAAAAAAATGAAAGTTGGTTGATTCAAAATTGCTCGGCTGCAATTCAAAATATATTACTTGCTTCACATTCTCTTGGAATTGGTTCGTGTTGGATAGCTATTCACGGAATACCAGAAATTGTAAATAAAGTTAAAGTTGAATTTAATCTTCCTGATGGTATAATACCGATTTCCCTAATTTCTCTTGGTTATCCTGATGAAGAAATTTCTGCAGAAAATAGATTTGATTTAAATAAAATTCATTACAATTCTTGGTAACGATCAGAAATAGTAGAGATATTTTATTTTAAAGACTCCAACTCGGTCAATTGTCTTTAAACTTCTTGTTAAAAGATAATAATCTTCTACTTGACTTTTTAATTCATTAAATGCAAAATAGATCCAACTTTTAGCTGAAAAATTCCAACTAAACAAAAATCCAATTATCATCCTTTCAATTTTCTTTGATGATCTCAAATAAAGATTATCTACATATATTCGAAAATTTAAATTGTTGATTGGAGTTAAAGAAAAAAACGGTCTGGCTGAAAACGTAATATCCTCAATCTCATTATTTGGATTTCCCTCAATAAAGAATTCAAAGTTAGAACCAATGTTAAAATAATTTACTGGTCTAAGATTGAAGTTAGTCCCTATTCTTGAGAAGAATGCTAAATAATTTCTTTTAAAGTTATAAGTCTTTGAATATTCTACCCAAAGATTAGAGCTCCATTTTTGTGAAAATCGAAAATTTGAATTAAGATTAACCTCATAAGAATTATAATCAATTAAATTATCTTTATTCTTTCCTGAATGAAAATTTAACTCGATTTCCCAACCATTTCTCATTTCAATGCTTGAGCCAAATAAAATAGCTCTATCGTAAAACAAATCTTCATCTTCGTAGTTTACATTGACACCTGCATAGGTGAAAATGTTACTTACATATCCTTCATCAAAAACAAAGAGAGGACCTGTCAATATTGCAGTATTGAAAGTTCCTCTCCAAGGTACAAAACCAATTTCAGATACATCAAAGTTTTTACCTATTCCTCTTATTTTGAATAAGGTTCCCCAAGTTTTTGAGAACATTCTAAAACCAGAGGAGAAAGCAAAATCAGTTTTCAGATTTCTTCTCGCAGTTGCAAATTGATATGCTAATTGCCAATCGGTATTTCTAAAAACACCATCAATATTAAAAACAGTGTTATTGCTTTTGGTAGAATTTTTTGAGACAAATAAAATTCCTATTGATGAATTTTCAAAAATTTTCTTCTTTAATCTTATAGCACTAAAGACTGCTGATGGCTCTTCATAATCAAAGTTGTTTAGTGAAAAAGTTTCTTTACCAGTTTTTGAAATAAATGCACCGTAGTCATAATCATCAATTTTACCAAAAATCTTAGTTCCAAAGTTTAATGGGACTTGCTTTCCGTTTGGTAAAATCCTACCAACTCTTCTTGAGTAAAATAACTCAAGTGGTGAATAAAACCCTGAATTATTCTCTCTTCCTGAAGGTACAAATATTTCATTTCCTTGAGTAAAAAATGGTCTTCTTTCTCGAAAATATGATTCATATCTGCTAATATTAAAGTTAAAAGGATCTGCTTCTATTTGGGCAAAATCTGGATTTGCAGTAAATAAAACCGTTAAACGCTCAGAAGGATTATATGTTATATCTAATCCAAATTCAGGTTCAATTTTATATTTTGGATTTTGATATTGAATTTTACTAATTCCTACAGGATAGATTTCAAGATTTAAACCTGATTGATAAGGCTTAAAATCGTTGAAAATCAGTTTACCGAATTTTGAAACTCTCTGACCTTCATTTTGCTCATACTTACACCAAAATAAATCTTCTCTATTGAAAGAACGCCATCTATCAAAATCAAGTCCCCAAAAGTCAAGTGATGGATTGAATTTAATAGTCTTAAATGGAATTTTAATTTCTACTACATAACCCCAATCATAAATTTTTGAAGCTGCTTCCCATATACCATCCCACGTATAATCTCTGCCTCTACCATCTTCTAAAATTCTTGAATCTGATGTTACCCCAGATGCATTAACTGCAAACTTATATGCAGATTGTTTATCTCCGAATGTATCAAGCATTATAGAAACTATATCTCCAGTAAATCCATCGTGCATTCCATTATTAGCTTGAATTTGATGTGGATTATTATCATAACAAATAAATAAACAAAACAAATTTTCACCATCAGAGATGATTTTAACTGTAGTTTCAACGGTTGGAGGATGATTATAGTAAGGTTCGAATTGAAAAAATTCTGAGGAAGAATCAGCATAAGACCACAGAGGTTCTATAAAGCCATCAATTTCGATAGGTTGACTAATTTTTTTGAGATGTAAAACTTTCTCAATTTCATTTGAAGTAGAGAAATTTAAACTTGATAAAAACAAAAAAATCAATAACGTTATTCTTTTCTGCATTATGAGTAAATTTTTATTTTACAAAGTTAGTATTTGATAATATTTCAAAAGTAGGTAAAATCAATAAGTGGTTAAATAAATTAACAAGCAGATTAAAAGATTGATTAAAACAAAAAACCCCTCTGTAAAAGAGGGGCTTTGAACTCTAACCAAGATAAGCTTTCAACCGAGTACTTCTTTTGGATTGCTTGAGATTTCTCAAGGCTTTTTCTTTGATTTGTCTTACTCTTTCACGAGTTAAATTGAATTTTTCCCCAATTTCTTCTAAAGTTGCAGAGTGGTCGCTATCAATACCAAAGTAGAGTTTTATAACTTCTCTTTCTCTTTCGGATAGAGTACCTAATACATTTTGAACTTCTTTTTTAAGAGATTCGATCATCAATTTATGATCAGGATTTGGCATTTCATCGTTTGGTAAAATATCAACCAAAGAATTTTTGCCATCATCACCTTCTTTCAAAGGTGCATCCATAGAAACTTGTCTTCCAGCAATTTGAAGAGCATAAGCTACTTCGTCTGGAGACATATCCAACATTTTAGCGAGTTCTTCTGTAGTTGGTTTTCGTTCGTATTCTTGCTCTAAATCTCGGTAAACTTTGCTTATTTTTGTCAAGTTACCAACTCGATTTAGTGGAAGTCGAACGACTCTAGATTGATCTGCAATTGCTTGCATTATAGATTGTCTTACCCACCATACGGCGTAAGAGATAAATTTGAAACCTCTGGTTTCATCAAACCTTTCAGCGGCTTTGATCAAGCCGATATTTCCCTCGTTAATTAAATCACCGAGGGACAGACCTTGATTTTGAAATTGTTTAGCAACACTTACAACGAAACGCAAATTTGCCTTGATCAGTTTTTCTTTTGCTTTCTCATCACCTTTTTTGATTCTAATTGCTAATTCGATTTCTTCCTCAGGTGTGAGAAGGTCAACTTTTCCGATTTCTTGAAGATACTGATCAAGAGATTTGCTCTCTCGGTTGGTGAATTGCTTGGTTATTTTCAATTATTTTTCTCCTTTTTTGTTAGGAAATATTTATTTTTTGAGCACGTAGCCCGCAAAACTATGATTTATCCCAAAAATTAAAATGTAAAAAATTTTGACCTCAAATCTCAAAAACTTCTCCAGGTTTTGGAAAACTAACGTTGTGATAACCAATTTTGTCTAATTTTTCCATAAATGGAATAACTTGTTCTTCTTCTCCGTGAACCAAAAATAATTTTTTCAACTTATTCGGTGGATTATAACTTAGATAATCTAATAATTCTCTCTGATCAGCGTGTGCTGAAAAATAATCCATTGTTTTGACGTCAGCAATAACCTGAAAAGTTTCACCAAAAATATTTACCTCTTTTTGACCATCAATAATTTTTCTGGCTAAGGTATTTTGAGCAGCATAACCAACAAAAAGAATTAAATTTTTAGGATTTTCAATATTATTTCTTAAATGATGTAAAATTCTACCACCCTCAGCCATTCCAGAAGCAGAAATAATTGTCATTGGTTCTTGAATATTATTGAGCTTTTTCGACTCTTCAACTGTTTTTATATAAGTCAATCTTTCAAATCCAAACGGATCTTGACCTTCTTGCAAAAAAATTCTATATGTTTCTCGATCCATACATTCAGGATGGGAGCGAAAAACGTTCGTCGCATTTAATGCCAATGGACTATCTACATATATCGGAATCTCAGGTATTCTATTCTGATCGAAAAGTTTATGAAGCACATATACAAGTGTTTGCGTTCTTCCTACTGCAAATGCCGGTATAATGATTTTACCTTTTCTTTTAATTACTTGATTTATTATTTGTGAAAGCTCTTCTTCAACTTCTTCCGAATCAGAGTGGATTCGATTTGCGTAAGTTGATTCCATAATTAGATAATCAAGTTCTCTTAAAATGTCAGGATTTTTAAGAATAGGTGAGTTCGGTCTTCCAATATCTCCTGAAAAACCAAATCTTATTAATTTATTATTCTCTACAAATTCAATTTGGATTCCAGCGGAACCTAAAATATGACCTGCATCTCGAAAAGTTACTTTAATGTTTGGGAAAATTTCTATCTGTCGATTATACTGAACTCCAATAAAATGATTCATCGCATTTTCAACATCTTCAAGTTGATATAATGGTTCTACGGGGGGTTCACCTTTCTTCTTTCTTTTTTTGTTTATGAATTCAATATCCATTTCCTGTAGATGAGCTGAATCTCTCAACATTACTTGACATAAATCTACAGTAGCCGAAGTTGCATATATATGTCCCTCAAATCCATTTTTAACTAAATTTGGTATATTTCCGCTATGATCAATATGAGCGTGAGATAGTAATAAGACATCTATTTCTGAAGGTTTGAATTTAAAGTTTTTATTCTTTTCGTAGGTTTCACTTCTTCGCCCTTGAAATAGTCCACAATCTAATAAGATTTTTTTGCCGTTAATATTAAGAAGATGTTGAGAGCCAGTGACTGTTCTGGCACCTCCAAGAAACTGAATAATCAACTTTTCTCCATTTATTAAAGATCAAAAATACTTAATTGGTTTTTACTAACGATATTATCGAAAGATTTTCCTAAAAATGTTAGAACAGAATCTGCAATCGGTTTAAGTTGTTTTTCAATATAATGTTCGTAATCAATATCATCGTGTCTGAACTGAATTGGTATCGGTCCTCTCTTAGTGATTACATAATAAACTACATCTTGTGCTTCGTTTAATAATTTGGCAGCTCTGACGTGGGGAGGAATATTTTTTACATATTCATCTAAATTCTTTCTGAGCCTTTTTTTGTAAATAAGTTTATCATCGAACTTGCCAGACTTTAAATCTTTAATCAGATTTCTTATCCAATTTTCTATTTCATCTTGATTGAATATTCTGCGATATAGTTCCGTTTGAAACTCTTTTGCAAGTTTTGTCCAATCAGAACGTACAAATTCTAATCCTACAAACTCAATTTCTTCTTTACCGTTTTTTAACAATAAACCAGCATATCTTTTTTTTGCTCCGTATTCGCTACTTCCTCTTGCGGGAGTTATGATAAATTTTTTATAGTTTTTTTCAAATTCAATTTCTAAAAATGATTCGGCATTAAATTTATTTTTAAGTTCATTTTTCCAAAATTCATTCAATTTTTTTGCAAGTTCCTCACCAGCTTTTTCCTGAGAATTACCTGAATAAGAATCAATCATAATTACAAATAGTGAATCAGTGTCACCATAAACAACTTTGTATCCAAGGCTTTCTAAGTATGATTTGCTTTCAAGTAGTAAGTATTTGCCAGTGCTTGTAATTGCAGTTGGTAAATCTGGATGATAAAATCTGCAATTTGAAGAACCCATTACACCATAGAAACTATTCATAAGTATCTTGATTGCTTGAGAGAGTGCGTCATCTTTATTTTTCTTTGCAATTTCTCTTTGCTTCATTAAACTGTTTATGAAACCAGGAAGAAAATGTTGAGAAGATGAAAACTTAAATCCCTCTGGTGTTTTGATAGTGTCGATATTATTTAATAATCTTGATAGGGGGTCAATTTTGAATGTTTGAATAATAGAAGGATACAAGCTTTTGAAATCAAAAACAGAGACATTTTCATAAATTCCAGGAGTTGGCTCAATTACATAACCACCAGCAGCGTGTTCATTAATTTCAATGTCATCTACATCTGGCGCAACATAACCATATCGATGTAATCTTGGTAAGAAAAAATGGTCAAAGGCTGCAGTCATTAATCCAAGATTATCAATTAACAATCCAGACAGTTGTGCTCTTTTTACTAATTGATCAATTAATTTTGTTTTATTAATTATCTCAGAAACTAAAACGGTATCTTGTAGATTATATTCCGCTAATTTCAATTTATCTTCAGAGAAAAATCTTTCAATCTCTTTTACTTTATTTTGGTCTGAAGTTATTGTTTTCCCAACTCCAAGTAATTCTTTTGCAACAGTTTCAAGCCTATAATCTTCGAAATTGTAAAAAGACATTCTTAAAGTTGTAGGGACATCAATTACAACTCTTCCTTGAACAAATGCGAAGTACCCCTTTGGTTCACGTTTTTTTATTATTACTTTTCCATCTTTTCTGCCAATATAAAAATTCAAATTTAGTTCTTTGCATTTATTTTCAAGAAAGAGCAAATCGAAACCTATAATATGCCAACCAATGATTATATCTGGATCAATTTCTCTTATCAAATCAAAAAATGAAAGCAATAAACTTCTCTCATCTTCAAAAAAGAAAATGTGAGCAGGGGATTTTTTATTAGGTTGTCCAAGAATAAATACTTTTTTTATCTCTCCTTTTCTACCTGTTACGTGAATTGCAATTGAATATAATAAATTTCCTTTGGATGAAGTTTCTATATCCAGAGACATTATAACAAAGTCAGGATTGGTTTCACAAGGTTCTATTTTTGGATTTTTGAATGAAACAATTTCATTTGTCTTTTCATACTTACCAATAACACGCATCTGTGCATTTATAAATCTTTCCATTAAAAATCTTCTTACAGGATCTACATCTGATTCATAAGTCTTATAACCTAATTCCTTAATTTCAGAAAGCGTTTTACGATAATCTTTCAGTGTTTCAAAATACAAGGCATCTACAGGCTTTCCAGCAAAGTTTTTCAAATTAACTTCTTTGCGAATATATTTTTTATCGAGACCATAGAGAGTTGTATTTCGTTCTATAAAGAATAAAGGCTTATGATTAGTTAATAAAACTTCGACAGCTCCGAGATCTTTTGAGGTGCCATAAAACCTTAGACAGTTTTTTTGCTGAAAGTCAAAGCATTCACCAGTTAATATGAATATTTCAGTAGTTATTTCAGACATTGAAACTTTAAATTTTTGATTAATACATTATATAAAAATTTAAGTTAAACTATTTCTTTGTGAATTTATATAATCATAAAAATATTTTTGAATGATTGAAGTCAATTTGCCGGGCATTCCATTGTTAACCAATTTGTCATTTATTTGAACAACAGGAGTGATCTCGGTTTTTGTTCCAGTTATAAAAAATTCTTCAAAAAAATTGAGTTCATCCAATTTTATGTATTCTTCATTAACTTTAATGTTGTTTGCTCTACATAATTTAATTACAACTTTTCTCGTAATACCACTTAAAATTAGATTTGATAAAGGTGCTGTATAAACTTCATTTTTATAAACGCCAAAAAAATTTGTATGAGACCCTTCTAATATTTTATTATCCTTTGTGAATATAGATTCAAATGCAGACGATTTCAATGCTTTTGTTTTAGCTAAAACAGCGGGTATCAACGAAATGGATTTGATGTCACAACGGTTCCATCTTTTATCCTCTTCCAAAATGACCTTTACACCTTTATTCAATTTATCTCTTAAGTTTTCTGATTCATTTAAGAAAATAAAGACAGTTGGATTTATGTCTTCATTAAAATTATGCTTTCGTGGGAATTGATATCCTCTTGTTATTTGTATATAAACTTCAAATTCCTTTTCTGTAAAATTGTTTATGACCGCGAGTTTTAAGATAATATCTTTTATTTTATCAAAATCATTGAAATTAATTTTTAGCTCATTTAAGCTATATTTAAGTCTATTTATATGAGCTTCGAACTCAAATAATTTATTATTGTAAGTTCTTATGAATTCATAGACACCATCAGCGAATAAAAATCCTCTGTCAAAAACTGATACTTTTGCTTTTTCAAGTGGGACAAATTTGTCGTTGAGGAAAACTATCATTTATTTGAAGATAAAAAATTAAAAAGACTGTCTCAAAAAAACTTAATTGAAAATCAAAAAATTTCTAATGATATTCAAAAGTTATTTGAGACAGTCTAAAAGTGATTTAAGCAATAGTTACTTCTTTAGTCAAATAGACATCTTGAATAACGTTTAATAATTTAACGCCTTCATTCATAGGTCTCTGGAAAGCTTTTCTACCTGAGATTAATCCCATACCGCCAGCGCGTTTATTGATAACTGCAGTTCTAGCAGCCTCAGCAAAGTCATTTTCACCACTCGGTCCACCACTGTTAATTAAACCAGCTCTTCCTAAATAATTATTTATAACTTGATATCTGCATAAATCAATAGGATGATCTGAAGTTAAATCGGAATAAACTTTTTTGTGAGTTTTACCGAAGTTAAGTGCAGTATAGCCTCCGTTATTTTCAGGTAATTTTTGTTTTATGATGTCAGCTTCGATTGTTACTCCAAGATGATTAGCTTGACCTGTCAAATCAGCTGCAACGTGATAATCTTTTTCTTTTGTTTTGAATGCTGAATTTCTTGTATAGCACCAGAGAATTGTTGCCATTCCTAATTCGTGAGCAAATTGAAAAGCTTGGCTAACTTCCTGAATTTGTCTTGTGCTTTCTTCGGAGCCGAAATAAATTGTTGCTCCAACAGCTGCAGCTCCCATATCATAAGCCTGCTCTACACTTGCGAACATAATCTGATCGTATTTGTTTGGATAAGTTAATAACTCATTGTGATTAATCTTAACGATGAAAGGAATTTTATGTGAATATTTTCTTGCCACACTTCCTAAAACTCCTAAAGTAGAGGCAACCGCATTACATCCACCTTCAATAGCTAATTCAACAATTTTCTCTGGATCAAAATAATCTGGATTTGGAGCAAAAGATGCACCCGCACTATGCTCTATTCCTTGATCAACTGGAAGTATTGATAAATAGCCCGTTCCTGCTAATCTGCCAGTTTTGAACATCCATTGTAGATTTCCGATTACTCTATTGTTTCTATCTGATTGAAGGAAGATTCTATCAACAAAATCAGGACCTGGGAGATGGAGTTTTTCTTTGGGGAATTTGGCTTGATAATTCAATAGATAATCAGCTTCTGAACCTAAATATTCAACTATTTTGTCTATCATAGTTTTTCTCCGTTTTGTTTCGAATTTTTATTTATTATTTATTATTTATTTATTTTTTACCTAAAAATGCTAAAATTTTTACCAACACAAAAATATGAATATTGATAATTTCATATTAATAGATTTTGAAAACATAAATTCTTCTGAAGATATTTCTTACTGTCCTGTTGAAAATTTTAATATAATGTTGTTCTTAGGACCCCAAAAGAAAATTGATGTTGAGGTTTTAAAGAGTTTAAGTGGTCGTAGAGTTAATTTTTACAGAATCGAATTTACTGGTAAAAATGCTTTGGATTTTTATTTGGTTTTTCATATTGGTAAAATTATTCAAAAAAATTTGTTTTCAAGAATCTATATCATTTCAAAAGATAAAAATTATGATTCTTTAGTAAAAAATTTGTTAAAGGAAAACATATTTATCAAGAGATTTGATTCAATCTATCAATTTACAATGTATTTTAATGCAGATCCTATCAGACTTCTTGAACATTGTTCAGAACAACTTGAGATCTTCATAGTTAAAAAAAATAAAACATTTATAAATAGAAAAGAACTTAAAAATTTTATCAGTTCAACTTTTCAAGATTTACTTTTAGAAACTGAAATAAGTACTATTATCAATATTCTTGAAAATAGATTAGGTGCACTGAAGATTTATTCCCCTTCAAAATCATTAAATAATATTGATATCCCATTAAATGATCAAAATAAAAGTAAAAAGTTAGCCGAATTAGATGAAAATAAAGAAAAAAGATTTTTAATTTACATTGAACGATTAAAAACATCAACTAACTCAAGGCCAGCAAGAGTTACAACAATAAAAAATTCTATTAATAATTGGTTTGGAAATACTCTAAAGAAGGAACAAGTTGAAAAATTCTTTCAAGAACTGATAAAAAGGGAGATAATCAAGGTTTATAATGATAAAATAATCTATATTTAATTAATTGAATTATTTTCTAAAAGAAATTAAATGTGTTATATAATATGATTTTATTGATAATATTGATTTATTTACAAAATTTATTTGCTCAAAATGATAGTTTAATCACTTACTTTCCTAATGGAAATATTGAATCAATTATTTACTTAAAAAATTCTTTGAGAGAAGGTAAAGCTGTTTTCTTTTTTGAAAATGGAAACATCAAAGAAGAAAGAAACTATATGAATGATAAAGTTTCAGGTATTGTTAAATTATATTATCCAAATGGTAATCTGAAGGAAGTCTTCAACATCGAGGATGGAAAACGAGAGGGAATAACTTCTTACTTCGATTCGAATGGTGTTCATATTGAAGATGTATTATTTGAAAGGGGACTTAGAAAAGGACAAGATTACAACTTAGTCGGTGAATATCGCTATGAAGATTATTTAAAACTTCTTGAGGAATGGAAGAGAAAACAAGAGGAACTACAAAATCAAAATAGTGATTTAGTGCCACCATCACTAGTTGAACAAGAAAATTTCGAAGATGATCCTGCATATTTTGTTAATGTAGAAATAATGCCTGAACCTATTGGAGGATGGAATTCGCTTTATAATAAAATTAGTTATCCAAGAGAAGCTCGTCAAAACAAAGTGGAAGGGATTGTGAAAATATTAGCATTTATTGAGACTAACGGGGAAGTATCAAGCGCTTCTGTTATATCAGGAATTGGATATGGCTGCGATGAGAATGCAAGACTTGCAGTTTATTATACTCGATTCAAACCAGGCATATTAAAAGGAAGGCCTGTTAAAGTTCAAATGGAAATTCCGATTGAATTCTCTTTGTCAAAATTTAAATGAGTTGGACATTAAATCTTAATTGCTCAAGAATTATTTTCCATTTTTTATCAGAAGTTATTATTGTGAAATCTTTGAAGCTTTTTCTCAGATGATAATTTTTTCTTAATTCATCAAAAGTAGCTGCTATTTGAATCGAGTTTTGTTTTAATGTTTCTTTAAAAGCTAAAGAATCTTTTTCGATATTATAAACTCTTTTCATCAATTTATAAAAACTTTCAGTCGAAAATTCATCATTTATTGTAATTGTTTCATCATCGTAAATATTAAAGTCGAAGTGATAGTTTGTTTTAAAGAATTTATTCAATTTCTCAAAAATCATTTTAGTGCCTAAAATTTTCCCCTCAAGTGAGTATCCTGCGATGTGAGGAGTCGCGATATAAGATTTCATAAGTAATTGAGAATTTATATTAGGTTCATTTATCCAAACATCAGTGACTATCTTCAATCTCAAACTATCTATGATTTCCAAAAGTTTTTTTTCATTTACAACGCCTCCTCGTGACGTGTTTATTAAAATCGAATTTTCGTTGAGTTGACTTAAATTCTCATCCAAAAGATTGTGGGTTTTATCATCTCCTTCGAATGTTAAGGGAACGTGAAGGGAGATTATGTCTGAAGTTAAAATTTCGTTAAGTGGAACAGAATTAATGGAATTATCAATTTTAGCTAATGGCGGATCGTTAATCTTAACATCCATTCCTAATGCTGAGCACATTTTAGCTAACTTTTTGCCAATATTTCCATAGCCAACAATTCCAATTTTCTTTTTATAAAACTCTTGCCCCGTTTCATAGAATATTTTAGCTATTGCAGATATAACATATTCTGCAACAGAAAATGAGTTACATCCTTTTGCATCAGCAAAAGCAATTCCTTTTTTAATTAGATATTCTTGATCAATATGCTCAACGCCAGATGTTGCAGTACCAACAAATTTGACTTTTGTATTTTTAAGTAATTCTTGATCTACTTTTGTTACTGAACGAACAATTAAAATATCGCAATCTCTTAATGTTGAATTTGAAATTTCTCTACCATTTACTTTAATCACATTTCCGAAATATTCGAAGCACTCCGGATACGAAATATTCTCATCAACAATGATTTTATATCTATTCATAAAATTTTTTGATACAGATTTAATCAAATTTTCTAATTTTCAAAAAGGAATACTATTTCAATTTTGTGGTAAGTGAAGTAACTTAAATTTCATTTGCCGAAGTTTTTTTAGAAACTCTTCATTCGGCTTTTCTTTGAAGATAATAAATGAAAATTGTCCCTTTGGAATTATTTTCAACTTGCTGATGATTTCATAGGTTTTACTAACGTTATAGTTCATTTCATAAAAAGCAACCAAAGGAAGTTTCAAAGCTGCAGCGAGCTTTTCAATTTCACGTTCTGAAAATTTATACACATAGTTTATTGGTCTATCTTCAAAAAAACTTTCGTAAGAGAATCTGTTTTTCCAAATTTTATTTATTAATAATGGATCAATTTTATCTAATAGATTTTTTGCAAATACTAACAGTGAAATTTTAGATAACATATCAACAGGTTCACAAAGTGCGATTACTGCTTTCTTAGCTACTCTCAACATTTCGTGGATTGCAGTAAAAGGCCTTGGAAGATGGTGTAACATTTCTTTGCAAACAACGTAATCGAATGAATTATCAGGAAGATCAATAGCTTCAGCATTAATTTTTTTATATTCCTTAATCAGGTTTCTTTTTTTTACTTCGATTAAAAAAGCATCTGAAATATCTGAAGCAGTTGCATCTTGATTATTTTTCAATAGATGATAAGCTTCAAAACCAGTGTAGTCTCCAACTGTTAACCAAGTATTTTTATCTTCAAAGAAAGGTTTAATAATCTTAAAAGGATAGAGTAATTGTTCGTTTTCGGCATCTGTTTGATAATATGGTTTTAGTCTTTCATCAATTTCTTTGCTGAAAATGTTTATAATATGGTTTTCGTGATCTTTATAACTGTTATTTATGTACATAATAATTCATATTAAAATTTTGTGTAGATAATATTTTTAACTTGGATATTAAGTTTTATCATCCCGGCGGCCAATTCATTTTTCTTCCACCGAGAAGATGCATATGAAGATGATAAACTTCCTGTCCACCATTCTTACCGCAATTAAATACCAACCGAAAACCATCATCAGCAATTCCTAATTCTTTTGCAATTTTATTAGCTGCATCGAACATTTCAGCAAGCAGGTGTGAATGTTCTGAACCTTTAATATCTGTTACTTTTGGAATTTCTATTTTGGGAATTATCAAAATGTGAACAGGAGCTTGTGGACGGATATCTTTGAATGCTAAAACATTCTCAGATTCGTAAACTACTTCTGCAGGAATTTCTTTATTGATGATTTTGGTAAAAATAGTTGACATTTTTACTCCTCTTTTTCAATTCCGTATTTCTTCATTTTTGTGTAAAGATGACTTCGTTGAATTCCGAGAATCTCTGCAGTTTTGCTAATGTTCCAATTGTTTGCTATTAGTTGTTTGAGAATGAATGCGCGTTCAGCTTTTTCTTTGAATTCCTGAAATGAATTACTTGTCTCAATTAAATTATCTATTGAAGCACTACTATTTGCGAAAAGAAACTCAATATCTTTTCTAGTGATTTCTCTCTTATCAATTATTATAATTATTCTCTCGACAATGTTTTTAAGCTCTCGGACATTTCCAGTCCAAGGTTGAGCTTGAAGGATTTTAATAGCATCCTCAGAAAAATTTACAGGAAGTTTTTTATGCTTTTTTGTTATTTCATTACTAAAGTGTTCAACAAGAATTGGAATATCTTCAATTCTCTCTCTAAGAGGGGGAATGTGAATTGGAATTACGTTTAGACGATGATATAAATCTTCTCTGAAATTTCCTTTCTGAATCTCTTCAATTAGATTTTTGTTAGTTGCAGCAATAACTCTTACATCGACATCGATTTTTTTCCCACCACCAACCCTTTCAATTTTTCCTTCTTCTATTGCTCTTAAAACTTTAGCTTGAGCCTGAAGACTCATATCGCCGACTTCATCAAGAAAAATTATACCTTTATTTGCGAGCTCAAATTTTCCGATACGTTGGGATATTGCTCCCGTGAATGAACCTTTCTCGTGCCCAAACAATTCTGATTCTATCAATTCATTAGGAATTGCAGCACAGTTAACTTCAATAAACGGTTTATCTTTTCTTTCACTTTTTTTATGAATTGCGCGTGCTACGAGTTCTTTTCCCGTTCCATTTTCGCCTGTTATCAAAACTCTTGTTTCAAGTGGAGCAACTTTATCAATCAGTTCAATGATTTTCTGAATGGCTTTACTTTTACCGAGGATCTCACCTTCACCAATAAAATTCTTTTTTATCTCCTGATTTTCTTCTCTCAATATTGCTTGTTCAGTAGCATTACGAACACTTATTAAAAGTTTATCTCGGTCAATTGGTTTTTCGAGAAAATCAAAAGCTCCAAGACGAGTTGCCCTTACGGCGTTTTCAACATTTCCGTAAGCAGATATTATAATGACTGAAGCAGTAGTTTTAATTTCTTTTATTTTCTTTAATACTTCAAAACCATTCATTTCAGGCATTTGAATATCGAGGAGGACGGCAGAAAACTCTTGCTCTGAAAATTTATTTAATCCTTCAATTGCGCTTGTCGTTGAATCAACTAGATAACCTTCGTATTCAAGAATCATACTTATGCTATCGCATATTTCTTTTTCATCATCAATAATAAGTACAGTTTTCATAATTTTATTCTGAAGATATTTAAAGACCTTAATAACAAAATTTGTGACGGTAAAATCTTCTTGTTTTTCTTAATCAATCTGCCGAATAATCTACCATAATAATTTACATCGATATCTCTGAGATCAATTTTACTTTGAACCTTAAAATTTTCTTCAAACACTTCCACAAAATAACCAATAAACTCTCCTAAATCAAAGATGTTTGAGTTGTAAGATAGAAAAGCGCTGCCGAAAAAATGTGCAAGCTTGTCCATATCACCATATTCGTTTGTTGGAGAATCAAAAAATAAATATCTCGGTAAGTTTTCATTTTTTTTAATAAAAGTTTTTTCGTTAGCGGATGTTAAGGGATAATTTAGTACAAAATTTAACAGTGGCATTTGAATAGTAACTTCTCGATAGGGAACAGTTGAGAAAGTAAGTGAAAGCAGAGTTTCGCTTAAATTTCCATTATTAACTCTTATAGCAAAAAGATACATTGAATCTACCGCAGAAAGCTCTCCATTATTTTTTCTTATCGAAAGCAAATTGTCTGAGGCAATGTAATCTGAAATTAAATTAACTGATTTTGATAGTTTGCTCTGCTGAGGTGTTACTTCTACTGTCATAATTAGCTCAAGCAATATCAAAATAAAATAGATTCTCATTTGAGCACTTCTATAATAAAACTTACTTTCTCTTACAAAAATATTATCTGGTTACTATTAATAATTTTTTAATAAGAAATAGTGCATATGTCTTATTTATTGTAGAATATTAGTATTTATTTTTCAGCAAGAATTTTCAAATTAAAAATAATAACTAATCCGATTAATTAAATTAAAAATCAATTATTTGGAGGTCTTATGTTACAAATAAAAAATTTGTTCTTAGTAATCATTTTGTTTGTTTCCACTATTTATTCGCAGTGGACACAGGTTAATAACGGATTAGGAAGCCAGCAAATAAAAAGTTTGGGCATTGTTGGTACAAATGTAGTTGCTGTTACTGCCAATCAAGGAATATTTATTTCGAGTAATTCTGGTAATAACTGGCAGTTACATCCTCAGAACTCTACTCTTCCTAATTTTAACCTTAATGGTTCTTTGTCAGACGTGATCTCTGGAGGGGCAATGATAGTTTGGGGTCAAGGATTTCTGGCTTCTTTGTCGGGAAGTAGTTTAATAGTAATACCAATTACAGGAATTGGAAATAACAATTTTTCTTGCTATACATCTGAAGAAGGGGCAGGAATTACTGAATCTAAAATTTTAGGAACTAATGGAGGTGGAATTTACTATGCTGATAATTTTGCTAGCACAAACTGGACACAAATTCCTGGATTAAATAATGCAAATGCGAGAACAGTCACAGGCGTATATGTATTCGATGCCCCAAATGGTGATGAACATCTTATAGTCGCAACTCGTGATGGTGCTTATATTTCTCCTGCAAATTCTCTCTCAAATCTTACTGGATTTAACAATGGATTGACAGGCAGTTCTCGTTCAATAAACAATATGTATGGTCCCTTTTTATTAACTAAACTTGGAATTTTCTTCTTACCTTCTGATGGATTATCAAATGGTTGGACAAATATGTATCCTACAGGTGATTTTAGAACAGCGGTTATGGATTTTCTTGGTGAGAATTTTTATTTCTATGGAAATGATGTTGGTGTTAGATTTGATGGAACATCATTTTTAAATGAGAATTTAACAGGAATAACTGGAGGTGCTATTGTTGCTAGTACTATTCAATATTTAGGACAAACAGGAGGATACATTTTTGTTGGTACTGAGAATGGAGGTGTCTTCAGAAAACAATTTGTAATTAGTTCAGTTGATGATGAATCAAAACCTACTAATTTCATTTTGAACCAAAACTATCCCAATCCCTTCAACCCATCAACAAAAATTAGTTGGCAGATGCCAGTTAGTGGACATACGACATTAAGAGTTTTTGATGTATTAGGAAATGAAATAGCAACCTTAGTAGATGAATATCGAGAAGCAGGAAATCACGAAGTTGAATTCAACGTAGGACAGACTATCAGTCTGTCAAGTGGGATATATTTTTACAAAATCCAGGCAGGTGAATTTGTTCAGACAAAGAAAATGACTTTAATAAAATAACTTAATCTTAATTATAAAATTAAGGGTAAAATGAAAACACTAATTACTAATTTAGTTTTTTTACTAGCATTAAAGTTAAATGCTCAGTGGGTTCTGGTAAATCCTCCGATTTCAGTAAATAATTTAAACTCTGTTCATTTTGTAAATAATAATATTGGTTGGATATTGGTAGGGACAGGACCTTTATTAAAAACCACAAATGGAGGCTTGAACTGGGTTCAACAGCCTCACGGTTCATTCGAAACTTTTCTATCCTTGTATTTTGTATCTTCGAATATTGGATGGATTGTTGGTACTAATGGGACAATATTAAAAACAATAGATGGTGGGACAAATTGGATTTCTCAAAATAGTGGTGTAACTACAACTTTTCAAGATGTATTTTTCATTAATTCTGATATTGGTTGGGTAGTAGGAAATAATGGAATAATATTAAAAACCACTGATGGGGGTAATAGTTGGGTTCAACAGACCAGTGGTACTACTAAATGGTTATATTCAATTCATTTTGTTGATCAGAATACCGGTTGGGTTGTAGGTAATGAGGGAGCAATTTACAAAACTACAAACGGTGGTAACACTTGGTTATCTCAGTCTATAGCTACTTTTCAAGCAAATAATTCTGTTTATTTCGTTGACTCAAATACTGGTTGGCTTGTCGGCTCCCAAGGGTTAATCAGAAAAACTACAAATGGTGGTCAGAATTGGAACGTGCAAGCCAGTGGAACTGTTCAACCCTTAAATTCAGTATTTTTTATAAATGCAGATAAAGGATGGACTGTAGGTGGAAATGGTCAAATTTATTTTACTACAAATGGAGGTAATACTTGGAATTTACAGTCAACAAACGTGACTAATAACCTTAGATCTGTATTTTTTATTAATGAAAATTCTGGTTGGGCAGTTGGTCAAGATGGATGTGCACTATATACAAATAATGGAGGAGTTACTTTTGTTAGAGAAGGGGGAGGTTTGCTAAATGATTTTATTTTATTTCAAAACTATCCCAATCCCTTCAACCCATCAACAAAAATTAGTTGGCAGATGCCAGTTAGTGGACATACGACATTAAAAGTTTATGATGTTTTAGGAAATGAAGTAGCAACATTAGTAGATGAATACCGCGAAGCAGGGAATCACGAAATTGAATTTAATC
>JANWVQ010000104.1 GCA_025056745.1 Ignavibacterium sp. | reverse complement strand
ACTAATCCATCCGGAGATCTGGCAGACATTATCAAAGCATTGCAAAATTTATGTGATTATTCTATAACCAACAAATTTGGGGATGGAAAAAGCTACCGTGTAAATTACTTAACATCTGAACCTAAGGAACTTATTGAAAATTTAACTTTTGAAAGTGAAGGATTTACTCATGAACTTAAATTTTATTTATGAGCAAAGATAATTTTAAGGTATTACTAATTGACGATAGACCCAATCGCCAAGAGAGATTTCTAGATGGAGAAAGAAAACTACAATACTATATTGATTCAGGGGTGCTAACAAATATAGTAGGAGGAACTGATTTTGATCTTGTAAAAACCAAATTTGAAAATTCAAATTTTTTAATGTTACAGGATTATGATTTCATAGCCATTCATCGCTCTGCAGTTAATACAGAAATTCGAAATCAAATTATTTCTCGGGTTGATAAAAGAAAGAGACTAATCTTTTTTTCAGGGGGAATAAGCGAATCCAACTTAATAAAAAGTCAAGGAAATCAACTGCTGCTTATTAATTCTAAAACCTTTTACGATAACCTGATCCTATTCCTTGATGCATGTCAAAAAGGAAATAAGGATAGTTTAATGCAATTAGCTTATGGAAAAAATTGGGAATTGAATTTATTGTATGAAGCTTTGGAAAAGTTTTACTCTTTATTGAACAAAGAATCTAATATTAGTGAATATTTTTATGAATTTGAAATAGAAATCCCTAATGAGTATATCAAACTAAGATATTTTAAAGACTGCGAAGCAAATACAATAATCACTTCTGATATTTTAAAAAGTATTACTTCAAGCATTCTAAACGATATAAATAATATTTTATGAACAAGCTTATTTTAAATGAATTGCAGAAATGGTTTCCAGAACTTTCTATAAAGAACATAAGTCCACAGACATTCACCAGACCCAATTACGATGAAGATATAGATTCCATATGCCAAAGACAGTTAGTTGAAATTAATCAGGATATAAAAGACAATAAAAGTTTTGACATTTTTCTAATGCCACTATCCTTGAATGAAAATCTTACTGAGCTGACAGGTTTGGTATTAGCGCATCATATACGATTATCTAAAGAATTCTCCTTTTGTGAAAAGCCTATCGTTTTTTATGGTTATATTGACTTAGAACAAGTTTTAAAATTGAGCCCTCTGGCGCGCATATTACTAACCGATCGTGTGCATTATATAAATCTAAGCAGTTTCAACGATCAAAATATTGCTGGTTTTAAGGAAAAGCTTAAACAGTCCTTTAACAAAGAGTTTAGTTTACAAGGGTTTTTAAATCAAATTGAAATTCAGCCTCCACCCAACTATGATACACATCACAGTATTGACAATGAATTTGCCCTAATACACTGGTCAAAATATATCGGTTGTTATGAGCAATTGCCTGAATATTTTAAAAAGGAATTTGACAGCAGATTGTACTTTAAATATTTATTAGCAAAAAAGCCTGTAAAAGAAATAATCGATAAAAAACAATTTTCAATTCTATGCAACCAAGTAACTAATGTCTTACTCATTGATGATGAATGGAATAAAGGATGGAAAGAATTTTATAAATCTTTTTACGAGCACTCTCCTAATATAAAGTTTCAATCAATAGAAATAGACTTTATAAATACGTCGCAGGATAAATTAATAAGGATTGTAGAAGAAAGGGCCATAGAACATGATGCTGATATAGTACTTATTGATTTGCGGTTGGTAGATTCAGATTTTGATGAGAAAACTGCACCAGAAAATCTAACCGGAATAAAAGTTATAGAAGCGATAAAAAATATCAATAAAGGCATACAAATCATAGTAACCACAGCATCTAACAAGGCGTGGAATTTTCGATTAGCAAGGGAGAAAGGGGCTTATGATTTTATAATTAAAGATAGATCTGGAAGTCCTTATGCCTCGATTTTACAATTAAAAAAAGTAACGGAAGAGTGTTCTAAAAGAGCTTGTATTTTAAAGAAAATATATAAATTAATATCA
>JANWVQ010000094.1 GCA_025056745.1 Ignavibacterium sp. | reverse complement strand
TCTGAAAAAATATTGAAAGAGATTTGTTATTTCTTTGTATTGCAGTTATTGACAAAGCCATAGTTAAAGAACTTGTCAATAGTATGACTGTATTAAATGCACCAATAATCGTATTTAATTCTTTGGCCGCTAAATGAAAAGCATCAGCATTATTATATCTATAAACAGAATAAAGAATAAACATTCCACCGAACAATAATAATTCAGTAAATAGAAAAAGCCACATTCCCATTCGGGAAGCAACATCATCTCTGTGAATATGAGAAATTGTATGTTCAGTTGAGCTCACTTTGCCTCCGAAAATTGAGTAACTAACTGATTTGATGAATATTCATAAGGCTTTTCTTTAATCACTGGTATCTCTGTGAAATTTTCGTGAATTGGTGGTGTATCAATTTGCCATTCAAGTGTTTCTCCACCCCAAACATTCTTTTCTGTAACTTTTGCACCCTTAAAGACTGAATATGTTAAATATCCAAACATCAAGAAAACTGAAGGAACAAGAATCCAAGATCCGATTGTAGATATAACGTGATAAATTTGATATTCAGGTAGATAATCATAATATCTTCTTGGCATACCTAACCAACCCATAATAAACATTGGGAAATAAAGAATGTTAAATCCTATGAATATATGCCAAAATGTTCTTGTAGCTAATTTTTTATTATACATTCTTCCGAACATTTTTGGGAACCAATAATGCAAAGCAGCAAAAAATCCAAAACCTGTTCCACCAAACATAACATAATGAAAATGAGCCACTATAAATGATGTATCGTGAACGTGAATGTCAATTGAAAGAACACCCTGCATAACTCCTGTTAATCCACCAATAGTGAACTGAAATATAAAAGCTAAAACATAAAGTAACGGAACTTGTAAATCAATTGAGCCTTTATATAATGTTGCGACCCAATTGAAAACTTTAATTGCACTTGGAATTGCAACTATCATTGTCAAAAGAGAAAAGATAAATTGGCTTGTATCACTCATTCCTGCAGTGAACATATGATGAGCCCATACCAAAGAACCAAATAAAGCTATTGCAATACTTGACATTGCTATGAAATTATATCCAAATATTGTTCGCCTTGCAAATACTGGAATTATTTCTGAAACTACTCCCATTGCTGGAAGTATCATTATATAAACTGCAGGATGAGAATAAATCCAGAAAAGATGTTGATACAAAACTGGATCTCCACCTAGTGCAGGGTCAAACAATCCAACTTTAAAGAATCTTTCAATTGCAACAAGTAATAATGTAATTCCTATGATTGGTGTTGCTAAAATTTGTATCCAGGCTGTTGCATAAAAAGACCAAACTGATAAAGGCATCTTAAACCAAGTCATTCCTGGTGCACGAAGCCTATGAACAGTGGTAATAAAGTTTAATCCGGTTAATATTGATGAAAAACCTAATATGAATGCTGCAAAAAGTGCTAATGTAACATTTGTTCCTGTTCTAACGCTGTATGGAATATAAAAAGTCCATCCAGTATCAGATGGTCCTCCTGGGATTAAAATTGATGTAATAGCTAGTAATCCACCAATTACGTATAAATACCAAGATGTAAGATTCCATTTTGGAAAAGCGACATCTTTTGCACCAATAAGAATTGGCAAGAAAAAATTCCCAAATACTGCTGGTAATCCTGGAACCACAAATAGAAAAATCATTATAACGCCGTGTAGAGTGAATATGGCATTATAAGTCTGTGGATCCATAATAGTCTTTCCAGGAGATAAAAGCTCCAATCTCATCAAAAAGCCAAAGATAATACCAACCGCCAAAAACGTAATCAAAGAAATCAAATAGAGAATACCAATTCTCTTATGGTCTGTTGATAGCAACCATCCTAATATACCTTTGTACTTCCCCTGATATTCAAGATAGCTTACGTTGTGATTATTATTGTTTATCATATCCATTCTGTTAGTTTTTATTGCTTATTATCCTTTTACTGAATTTTATGTAAATTAAAAATGCTATTACCAAGATTAAAATTATTATACCAAAAACTCTTGTAATATTAAAAACATAAGTTCTTCCTACAGGATCATAACTATAACAAAACTGAAGAACTCGTGCAATAGTTGGAGTGACTTTACTTTCAGATGCTTCCAAAATTGCCATCTTAAAATCAAAAGGTAACACACCAAATCCGTGTCTTTCTGAGTAGCTTGGGAATAAATATCGTGTAATTTTTCCTGACGGATCTAGGAAAATAAAACATCCAGCGTGTCTGAAATCTTTTCCTTCCCTTTTGAAATAAAAACCAGCTGCGTCACTTACTTTTTTAATGTTCTCTAAGTTTCCTGTTAGGAATCTCCAACTACCTGGCGGAACATTCTTATCCATCAGTTGAATTATTACATTTTTCCTTTTAGAAGCATTTTTTGGAGTTTCTAATTCATCCATACTTATAACAATAACATTATAATCAACACCTAAAACTAAATCGGAGTTATCTATCGCTTCTGCTAAACTACTTAATAACGGGCTACATATTCCAGGGCACTCATAGTAAACAAAAGCTAAAACCGTTGGTTTCTTTATTAAATCACTCAAACTCACTTGATTACTATCCTCGTCAAAAAATTGAACATTTAAAGGAATATTATTCCCAAGCTTTTCATTAACTCCAACTTCTTGCTTCTCATCAGGGAATACATTAAAACAAAGAACAACAAATAATAAAAGAAAAATTTTTTTCATTTAGTTAAATAATAACAATAAGTTAGAATGTAACTGACTCAACTCTTTGTCATTCAACGAAACAATTTTAGGACTAAAAACATTATTTTCTAAATTTTTTAGAACTAAATTCTTAAATGAACTCGCAGATTGTTTCCAATTGCTATCTTTAACTAAAAGCATAAATGCTGCATTTCTATTGATTAAATAAGCATCAATTGCATTCTTATTTTTTAAATCATTAAACTTCTTGACAGCGTTATTAAATTTCGTTATCTCAACAGAATAATCATTTAATTTTAATTTTTCTGCGGCTACAACAGGAATTTGAGCAGGGACGAATGTACCAGCAGATAAGTTATAAAGTGCATCTAAAGACTTTAAATCATCTTCTGAATCGGCTTCAGGTTCAGGTATAAAATTTTTTCTTATGTAATGAGCAACAGCGAATTTTTCTTGTGGTTTTAAGAAATCATAAGCAATCATCGCACTGCCAGCAATACCCTCTTGTAAAGTAGTGTAGATGTTTGAAAGTTTTGTTCCGTTTTTCCAACCATCTTTAGAGGTAAAATTTCTAGGAGCAGGATTCATTCCAACAGATGCTGGTCCCCCTCCTGCGCCAGTCTCTCCGTGGCAGGATGCACAGTTAGTTTTATATATTGTTTCTCCTTCTGCGAGTAAATCTTGAGTTTCAATTTTTATTTTGTTCAAATCAACTGGAGGAACAATCTTGCTTTCTTGTAATGTTAAATCCATTACCTTAACTGTATCTAATAAAGCTGGGTTAAACTTTTGTCTTGAAACAAATTCTAAGTTTGAAATAAAATATAATCCAATTATCAACCCTATAACCAAAAAATATGGGAAGATTAATCCAAATGATGTTGCTGGATTATTCTTAAGTTCTTCTACTTTTTCTTTTATTTGTTCAAAAAATTCTTTCATACTGCCCTTAGAACAAAATTTTATAAATGAAAGTTTAATCCTCTTTGTAATTTTGGATCACCTACTGGTATTAAATTTTTATTTTTTGAGAAGTAATGGAAAACGATCATAACAATACCAATTCCTAAAACCGGAAATACTAAGTCAATCCAACTGAAATAATATCCTGATTTCATTTTACTCATATTTGGCATCACCAACCAGAAAAGATCGAGTAAATGTGCGAATAACAACCAAATAGATATAAACTTTAACTTTTTAGGATCCATCTTGGAAGGTTGAGAAAGTAATACAGCATAAGGAACTACAAAATGAACTAATATTAAAAGAACTGAAAAAATGCTCCAACTACCTTCCCATCTTGTTAAATACCAAAAAGTTTCTTCAGGTAAGTTAGCATACCAAATCAAAAGAAATTGGCTGAAAGCTATATAAGCCCAGAAATTTACAAATCCAAATAGCAAAGCACCGAAACTATATAAGTGATCTTCTGATATCCAAGGAGAATAATATCCTTTTTCTTTCAAATGAACAACAATTAAAGTCACTACAGAAAGGGCTGCAATTACTGTCCCTGAAAAGTAATAAACACCAAAAATTGTAGAAAACCAATGTGGCTCTAAACTCATCAACCAATCAATTGAAGTAAAAGTTATTGTTATTGCAAAAATTGGAACAAACACAGCTGACAAAACAATGTTTTTTCTAGTTAGATTCTGATCCTTTGTTTCGTCTTGCTTAAATGAATTTTTACCAATTAACCAGTAAAACAAAATCCAAATAGAAATAAATGCGATTACTCTTATAACAAAAAATGTCATATTTAAATAAGGCTCTTTACCTTTGAGAATTGGATCCTGCTCGACTACTTCTTTATGAGTCCAATGAAACAAATCGTGATTGAAAATTAGTAAAGGAATTACCAAAATGAACAATAAAGGTAATATTCCACTTAAGAATTCAGGAATTCTTCTGAAAGGAACACTCCAATCTGCATTTGTTATATATTCAAGAGCAACCAGAAATAAAGAACCTAAACCAATACTTACGAGCATTGCATAAAGAACCAAATAATTAAATATTGCTCTTTCTCTGTCGACAAAAAATGCAACTATTGCAAGAAATAACCCAACGATAAAAAATAGAATTCCATATTTCTTAAGACTACTTGGTAATTCTTTATAAGTATAATTGAAATCAGTTTGATGCATTGTTAAGATTCTCCTTTTTAACAAACTGAATATCAGAATCGCTTGCGTTTTTAGCTCTTTGAAGAACTCTGATATAATTAACAACAGCCCATCGTTCTTCAACATTCAAATAAGGAGCATAAGAAGGCATTGAATTTTGACCATTTACAATTACGTGATAAATCATACCATCTTTAAAATCTCTTGCTCTTTGAGAATGAAGAGATGGTGGGTTTGGAAACTGTCCTCTTAAACGACTATCTCCATCGCCATAATTTCCGTGACAAGGACTACAAAATGTTAAATATTTTGATTTGCCTAGTTTAATATTCTCTTCTGTAATTAGATATGGATTTTCTAAAAGTTCTGTTGGATTATTTTGACCCTTTGCTAAATATGGCATAAAACCTCTGGCAACTGTTCCTTTGACAGGATTTCGCATTCCAAAACCATCTGCGAACAATTCTGATGGCTTTTGAGGATTTAACTTTAATTGCTCGCTCATCCAATTAAATGGTGTCATATATAACAACTTATTCAGAATAAAATAAGTTGAACCAGATGTAACCAAAGCTATAGCAAAAAGGAAAGTTAAAAATCGTGGTTCTAAAACTGAATAGGTTTCTTTTTCTTTATAGTAAATTTCTTCAATTGAAATTGGATTAAGAGAATTTAAGAAATCTTTTACTTTCTCGATTTCGAAATTTTTATCAACTGATTCGATTACAAGTCCAAATTTATCTATAGAGACTTGCTTCATATAATTTGTGTCGTGAAGAGGATGATGGTTTTCAGGAAATTTGAAAAAGAAAGTTATCATTCCAATCACAGTAGCTAAAGTAGCAAGCAATACAGTAACTTCAAAAGTAACAGGAATAAAAGCAGGTAAAGCAAAGAATGGTTTACCACCAATAATCATCGGATAATCTAAAGACATTGTCCAATACATAAAAAACAGAGCTAAGAAGGAACCAGTCAAACCAAAGACCAATGTAATAAAACCAAGTTTTGATGGTTTCAATTTCATCGCTTTTTCCATACCGTGAACAGGATATGGAGTATTCACATCAAATTTCGAATATCCTGCTTCTACAGTCTTTTTTGCAGCGGCGATTATTTTATCTGGATTATCAAAAATCGCTGCGATTCCATAAAGCTTATTATTATGCATTAACAACACCTCCGTGATGCGAAGGCTGAGCGCCTTCAGCAACTGCTTTAACCTCTGATATTGAAACTACTGGTAATGTCTTCGTAAATAAAATCACCAATGTGAAGAAGAGTCCAAAACTTCCGATTAACAAACCAAAATCATATAAAGTTGGCACATAATAACCCCAACTTGATGGTAAAAAGTCTCTGTGCAATGAAGTAACTGTAATTACAAATCTTTCAAACCACATTCCCACATTAACAAGAATCACTATTACCATCATCACAGGGATTGATCTTCTAAATTTTCTGAACCAGAAAAGTTGAGGGAAAATCACATTACAACTAACCATTATCCAATAAGCCCAAGCGTAAGGTCCAAATGCTCTATTGACAAAGACAAATTGCTCAGCTTGAACTCCACTATACCAAGCAATAAAAAATTCCATTCCATAAGCATATCCCACCATCATACCTGTTGCAAGGATGACTTTATTCATCTTATCCAAATGATCCATAGTAATGATGTTTTCAAGATTAAAAACTTTTCTAACAAACACCAATACAGTTACAACCATTGCAAAACCTGAGAAAATAGCGCCTGCAACAAAATATGGTGGAAATATCGTTGTATGCCAACCTGGTAGAATTGAAACTGCAAAGTCAAAGCTTACTATCGTGTGAACGGAAAGAACGAGTGGTGTAGCAAAACCTGCAAGTAACATATAAGCTTTTTCATAATGTTGCCAATGTCTTGATGAATGTCTCCAACCTAAACTGAATATTGAATAAATAGTCTTTTTGATTTTTGAATTAGTTCGATCTCTTAAAGTTGCGAAATCTGGAATCAGTCCTATATACCAGAATACCAATGACACTGTAAAATATGTTGATACAGCGAAAACATCCCACAATAACGGAGATGTAAAATTAACCCATAGACTATGTTGGTTTGGATAGGGTAATAAATAACCATCTAACCAAGGTCTACCAGTATGAATAGCAGGAAATAACCCAGCACAAATAACTGCGAAAATTGTCATTGCTTCAGCAAATCGAGCAATTCCAGTTCTCCATTTCTGTCTCAAAAGAAATAGTATTGCCGAGATCAAAGTACCTGCGTGACCTATACCAACCCAAAACACGAAATTTACAATGTCAAAAGCCCATCCAATAGGTTGATTATTACCCCAAAGACCAAGCCCCCAATAAAAACTCAATCCCAAACTAATTGCACCAATCATCAATGCGCTTACTGCAATAGATAAAGCAATGAAATATTTTCTATCTGGTTTAGTATCTAAGGGTTTTGCAACCAATTCTTCTATCTCTGCAAGTGATAATCGACCAGCTACAACTGGCGCTTCTTTAGAGTAATCAATATTCACTTATGATTCCTCCGTTCGAATATTTCTTAATTTTGCTATGTATGTAACATTAGGTTTAATATTTAATTCTGCTAAAGAATAATATCCTAATTGATGATTTCTGTAATGATAAAATTCTTCATTAGGGTTGTTTATATCACCAAATTTTATAGCATTTGTTGGACAAGCTTCCTGACAAGCTGTTTTTACATCACTGCCTCTAACTTTCCTACCTTCTCTAATCGCTTCACTTCGCGCTTCTGAAATTCTTTGAATACAGAAAGTGCATTTCTCCATAACACCACGTGAACGAACTGTAACTTCAGGATTATTCAATAAAGCAAATACAGGATTTTCCTGATATCCATTTCTGAAATGATCTCTAAAGTTATAAAAATTGAATCTTCTTACTTTATAAGGACAGTTATTTGAACAATATCTTGTTCCTACACATCTGTTGTATGTCATTTGGTTTAATCCATCTGGGCTATGTGTTGTTGCTACAACCGGACATACATTTTCACAAGGTGCTAAATCACAATGTTGACACAACATTGGTTGAGTGCTGACTTTTGGATCATCTGGCGATCCTGAATAATATCGATCAATTCTTAACCATTGCATTTCCCTACTTTTGAGCACTTGATCTTTACCAACAACAGGAACATTATTTTCGACATTACAAGCGACAACACAATCTCCACATCCAAGGCATTTATTTAAGTCTATTGACATTCCCCATTTTACCTCAGTGTACTCAAATGGTTTGTAAACACTTTCGTGCTCTTTGTGATGTTCATCTTTTAAGAAATTAGGATTACTCAAGTATTGAGTTACTGTTCCTTCTACGACAATGTCTCTCTTGAAATGAAGATCTTGTTCTCTAGGTATATCAAAGTTATGATGTTCTTGAGTAGAGGCAAGAATGTATTTACCAGGAGCTTTTACAACTTTAACATTCGTATAAATCCAAGGAGAATAATTGGATTTTTTGGATAATAATTTGTTTGCATTAAAACCAACACCAGTAGCAATCACCCCAGAATTTTCACGTCCGTATCCCAATTCTATAACAATTGTGTTGTCAGCATTTCCTGGCTGGATGAATACAGGGATTCTTAACTTTCTATTTTCTATACTTACTTCAATCAAATCATTTTCTTTAACACCTAATTGCTTTGCAGTATTCAATGAAACAGCTGCATAATTGTCCCAAGTAATTTTTGAAACTGGATGAGGTAATTCTTGAAGCCAACCATTATTAGCAAACCTTCCATCCCCTAATGAATAACTCTCTTTCAAAAGTAACGTGAAAGAATTATTTGAAACACTGACATTATCAAATTTTATTGAGTCATTTTTAAATGCAAAATTCGATTTCACATCCTCTTGAAATGTGATAAATCCATTATGTAAAGCCGAATACCAGAATTTATCAAAATTAAGAGACTGTGAAAATTTAGGATAAATATTGTCTTGCCAATTTAATTTCAAATAGTCGTGATAAATATTATCTGAATAAGCCTGAGAGCTTTTCTTTAACCAAGTTAATAAAATAGCCTCAAGTTGTCGGGTATTATAAATTGGCATTATTACTGGCTGACTTAATGATATTGTTCCAGTTCTGACTTTATAATCACCCCAACTTTCAAAATTATGATTTATTGGTAAAACATATTTACTGAATTGGCAGGTCTCATTCATAGTTTCTGAGAGCGTGAATACATCTTCTACTTTTGTAATGGCTTCTTTATATCCAATATCTTCTGGTAAATGATAAACAGGATTGCAGTTGAGATGAATTATAGCTGCAACTTTGTTATTTTTTATTTTTTCAACAAGTCCTTCAAATTCAGTTATATCTGAAATTCCTGATAAGTTTTCTTTTCGAATATCCTTTCGATAAAGATTTGTGTTTCCAAGTAATTCATTCAATAAATTAACTGCAATATGAACTTCTTCTGATAATGATTCACCAGCATAAATTATTGATTTACCTTTTTTCTCTGATAAATCTTCTAACAAATATTTTATTCTTTTTTCATCTAAATTAAATTTCTTAACAAACTCAAATAAATTAACATTGAAATTAAAAGATGATTTAATAACACCTTTTTTGTTAAGTTCTGTTAATAATCCTAAAACAAATTCTAATTGATTTTCAGGTCTTATTTTCAATCTGTAATCAGCATTCATTCCTGTGAGAGAAAGACCAGCTTCAGCGACATAAAGCCTATTAAACTTTTTAGCGTCAACATCACGCATCTGTGTAAATAACCTAACGTTTTCAATTCTATTTTCATCTACACCTAAAAAGTCAGATTCAAGAGCTAATATAACTTCTGCTTCATCCCATTTGATTAATGGAAAAGTCCCTTCACCATAACATTTATTCCAAGCTGAATTTCTTACTGAATCGTTGAATAATTCATAAAAATAGAACTTAGATGTTGGATAAACAGTTTTGAATTCATCTAAAAGCTTTAATGTAGTTGGAGAATTTATTTTATTTGAGATAATAGCTATTTCTTTATCTGTAGCGTTAGATAATACATTGATGATGTTGTCATCTACATATTGCCAGTTAGTTTCGCTAAAAATGTTATAATTTTTTCTCAAAGGGGATTTAATTCTTTCAGGATTATAAAGATTAAGAATATTAGCCTGACCTTTTGCACAAATCTTACCTTGATTTATTGGATGTTCAGGATTTCCATCAACTTTTATTGGTCTGCCTTCTCTGGTTTTAATTAAAATTCCGCAATTGCTATTACAACCTGTACAAGTAGATGCATAGTAATTTGGTTTCCCAATTGTTACTTCTTCAGGTTTGATATTGTATGCTACGATTTCACCTTTATCACGATAATCAGAGCAAGCAACACCAGCAAAAGCAGCAGAAGCACCTAATAAAGCAAGGAATTTTCTTCTTGAAAGTCCTGATAGATTTGTGTTAGGATCAAAATCATCAGTTACACCATTTTCAAATTCATTAAACTTTTTTTCTAATAAATCTCTATCATTATAAAGTTCTTTAAAGCTTCTCCAATAATTTGGGTCTGGATTGTTTATTGATGATTTATTATCAAAATTCTCAGACATTTTTTACACCTGATTTTTCTCGCGGAATAGATAATGGGTTAAATTTAATAGTGATTTTATTTTCTTGTGATGAGCTAATATTTCTTACAAATGGTATCTTGTTAATTATAAAAAGAGAAAAGCCTGTAATTAAACTATAATTTAAGAATTTTAATCTATTAATTTTTGATTTTTTTTGCTCCATCAAATCCTCCTTAACGATGACAAGCTGAACAATATTCAGGACCTTTGTTTATTTGATCTTTTAGTTGAGGGAATCTGTCGTGAGCTTCTCTATGACAACTTAAACAACTACCCATAGTGAAAGAATTAACTTGACCGACTTTTTCCATTTGTTCAACAGAGCCGTGGCAAGTGCTACATTCAATTCCTTTATTTACGTGAACTGAATGATTAAAGTATGCATATTCAGGAACCTTATGAATTCTTTTCCAAGGCAATGGAATATTATTATTGTAATATTCAGTTAATTTAATGATTTGAGGTCTATCTTTTCTTGCGATGGAATGGCAATTCATACAAGTTGATACAGAAGGGACTGATGCAAATCTGGTTTTATCTACAGTTGTATGACAGTATTTGCAATCAATCTTCATTTGACCTGCGTGAAGAAGATGAGAAAATTGTATAGGTTGGTCAGGAGTATAACCAACACCATCTCTTTCAGGTCGAGATATGAAATATGTTAAAACGAAAGACGCAATAATAACAAATACTATCAGCGGAAGCTGAGTTCTTAATAAAAAATCTAACTTGGAAGCATTCATTATATATCAGTAGAAATTAATTTTTTTAATAAAATTAGTAGTTATTAAATTTTTAAATAATCGTGGCAAAGTTAAAATTTGGATTTATTCTGTGCAAATTAAATTTAAGGGGAAAATAAATTAATAAAAAATAAAGTTTGATATATAATAACTCAATCTATTGATAATGGATTTAAGTAAAAAATAAATTTCAATAATATTAAAAAGCTATATTATTTTTCTTAGCAATCCACTTCTATAATTCTGAAAATGTTCGTGAATATTTTTGTGAAAATTAGGGTCCTTTAATTCAAACATTTTGGGAGTACTAGAAATTGAACCATCTGCCTTTAGGAAGCCTTTATTATTAATTTCATCAATTGATGAACCAAGATACTTATTATTCGAATCAAAATAATCACTTTTATTATTGAAATTTTTTATGCTTTGTCCTTTATAGTTTCCATTTTCATCGAAATATTTTTTACCCACAATGTCTTTTAATGTAAAACCCTTAAGATTTCCTTGATTATCAAAATGTGGTTTGAATTGAAAATCATCAAAAGATTTTTCTAAGAATTCCATATTTAATCTCCTTGAATATTTTTACTATAAATTCTTTAAGGCTTCTTTAGCATACTCGTTACCTTGTTTCGCTGCTTTTGAATACCAATATTTTGCCTTCTTTAAATCTTGTCTTACTCCTAATCCATTTTGATATAAGTATCCTAAATAATTTTGTGCAGTAGAATCTCCTTGCGCTGCTGCCTTTGAATACCATTCATAAGCTTTTCGATAATCTTGACTTACTCCTAATCCAAATAGATATAAGTGCCCTAAATTTCTTTGTGCAGCTGCTAATCCTTGTTCTGCTGCCTTTGAATACCATTCAAAAGCTTTTCGATAATCTTGTCTTACTCCTAATCCTTTTTCATATAGGTATCCTAAATTGCATTGTGCAGCTGCTAATCCTTGCTCTGCTGCCTTTGAATACCATTCAAAAGCCTTTTCATATTGATTGTTATTTTCATAACACCTACCTAATATAAACTGACTTCTAATATCACCTTTTTCAGCATTCATAATAGAGTTTTCAAATGCTTTTCTATACCAATATTTTGCCTCTTCTTCATCTTGTTTGAAATCATTT
>JANWVQ010000036.1 GCA_025056745.1 Ignavibacterium sp. | reverse complement strand
TTATTGAAAAAGATATTAACAATTTCTGCAAAAAATCTTTAAAATTATTATACCAAATTTTTCATCAAGAAAAAGCCTTTGTAGTAACTATACAAGATAATAATATTGAAGATGTAATCTCTGATGAAGAATTATTTGATAAAGACTTCGAATTAGAATTAAAAAAAATAATAAACTCCTCTCTTCCAGCATTAAACAAATGGTTCAAAATAAATAAAGATTCTTTCATCAGTAAGAATGAAATTTCAAATTTTTCTTACCCATTAAATCAACTCTTAAATTCTGATTATCTGATAATTAGTCCAAGTTTTTTTCAAGATGAAATTTTAGCATTAATTATTTTGACTAAAAAAGATAATAATCTAACTCAAAAAGAATCTGATATAATTAAGATCTTCTCTGATGCAATTGCCTTTGGAATTAAGTTTATTTCTATAAGAAATAATTTCACTTTAATTGAAAATAAATTAGCTAATGCTCAAAAATTTGAGACAATCGGCAAACTCGCTAGCGGATTTGCTCACGATTTCAATAACTTATTGGCAACAATCTTTGGAAGTATAAGTCTTTTGAAAAACAAAGTTGCTAATATTCCAAATGCACTTAATCTTATAGAAAATATTGAAAACTCATCCAATCGTGCCAGAGATTTAGTCAAAGGAATTTTATCTTTTGGTAAGCCCACTCAACAAAGAAAAGAAATTGTTTTTCTTGATAATATTTTTAATGAACTTTCAAAGGTTATCCAAGAAACTTTTCCAAAGTCAATAAAAATCGTTTTCGACATTTCTGATTCTCTTTTTAAGGTTGTTGGTAATAGCACAGAGATTTATCAAATTTTGTTGAATCTATGTGTAAATGCTAAAGAAGCAATTGTTGGAGAGGGTAGCATTACAATCAAAGCTGAAAATTTCATTGTTGATAACTCAAACATCTATCAGTTCCCTAATATGAATATTGGACATTACGTAAAGATAAGTGTAAGTGATACTGGAGTTGGTATCAGCGAAGAGAACTTATCAAAAATTTTTGAACCTTATTTTTCCACAAAACAAAAAGACACTGGTTCAGGTTTAGGATTATTTATTACTTCTCAACTTGTTAAAGATATGAATGGATATATTGATGTTGAAAGCAAGTTAAATGTTGGAACAACCTTCAAAATTTTTATTCCTGCTGTAATCATCAAAGAACAAAGTGTAATAAATACTAAAGAAAAAATTATAATGATAGCTGATGATGAGGAAATGTTAAACGATTTATTAGGAGACTTATTAGAGTCGAACGGTTTTTATGTTTTAAAGGTCAATAATACGAATGAAATAATTAGAATACTGAGTGAAGAATTAAAAGTTGACTTACTAATTATAGATTATAATTTACCCGAGATAAACGGAATAGAATGTGTTATGAGATTGAGAGAGATGGGTTTAGATATGCCAGTAATTGTTGCATCAGGAGTTTCAAGTTTTAATAATGAAGAACTTAAGAAAGCAAAAATCAATAAAACAATCCAAAAGCCTTATGATTTTGAAACAATTTTAGAGGAAATTAAAAGGATTATCTAATTAGTGTAAATTTTTAGTTGATTCCTCTTTGAAAATTCTTTCCAAGTCGTTTAATATTTCATTTATTTCGTTAACTGCTTTATCAATGTAATCAATTCTTTTCCTTAAGGATTGTATTTCAAAGCTGTCTTTTGATAATTCTTTTTTAATCGCGGTATTTGCAAGTTTAAGAACTGTAAGTGGTTGTTTTATTTTATGATTCGCTAATCTATAAGCCTTAACAGCAAAATTATTTCTCTCTAATTCGATTGAGAGTTTTTTATTCTCAGCAATTCTGAGCGCGGATTTAATACGAGCAAGTAATTCAATACAATCAAATGGTTTTCCAATAAAATCAGTTGCACCTGCTTCCAATCCTTTTTTTATCATCTCAGAATTATTAAATGCTGAGATAATTATAATTGGAATATCAATCGTATCTGAATCATTTTTTAGCATCGCACATAGTTCAAAACCATCAATATTTGGCATCATCAAATCAAGGATGATTAAATCCGGATTTTCATTTTTAGCTAAATCAAAACCCTTTGTAGAATCCGTCGATTCAAGAAAAGTAAAGTTATCTTCTCCTAAACATTCTTTAATGAGAAAAATATTTTCTGGACTGTCATCAATTAGTAGAATTTTTTTGATATTCATAATTTAATCTGTTAATTAAGTGATGAGATATTTTGCTGATTAATTCTTTTGAATTTATTGGTTTGAATATACAATCATCAAATCCTGAATTTTTTATTACTTCAATAGAATTTTCCATTGCTTTTGCGGTTACAGCAAATATTTTGATTTGATCATACTTTCTGTTATTTCTGATCTCTTTTAGAGTTTGAAATCCATCCATTTCCGGCATCATAATATCCAGCAAAATCAATTGCGGGTGAAGATTTTCTAATATTTTAAGGCACTCGTGTCCTCCTCGTGCGACTGTGTTTTTGTATCCATAAGAATTCAAAATTTCTGTCATTGTAAATAATGAATCCGGATCGTCATCTACAACTAAAATCATTATATCATCACTCTTGAAGTTAATATTATTTTCATTAATCAATTTAGATTTAGAGAAAATAATATTTTTATTGATTGGAATTTCAATGAAAAAGGTTGTTCCAACATTTAATTGACTTTCAAACCAAATTTTACCACCAAGCATATCAATTATTTTCTTTGAGATAGAAAGCCCAAGCCCTGTGCCATCATACTTTCGTGACAATGAGCTATCAGCTTGTCTGAATTCTTCAAAAATAATTTCACTTTTTGTCTGTTCAATTCCTATTCCTGTATCAGAAATAGCGAATAATATTTTTTCTGAATTGATTTTTGAGATTGATAATTCAACTTGACCAACATTTGTGAATTTTATCGCATTTCCTAAAATATTCATCAATACTTGATGTAATTTTTCTTTATCTGATATTAAAAGAAAATCATCGGTAAATTTTTTATTAATAAAAAATTTAAGATTTTTATTATTTGCAAGTGGCTCAACCTCTGATGAAATATCGTTCAAAAATTCATTTATTGAAAATTCACTATAATCTATTTTTAATCGGCCAGATTCAATCTGAGCAAAATCTAACAAACTATTAATCATATTAATTAATCTTTTACCACTTTTTTGAATTACCAATAATCGTTCTTTATCGTGATCACTGATATCAGATTTATTAATGATCAATTCTGTAAGACCGATTATTGAATTTAGAGGTGTCTTTAACTCGTGTGATATTGTTGCTAAGAATTGAGATTTTAGTTTTGTTGATTCTTCAGCTTTTTCTTTTTGGATTGATAGTTCTTTAGCTTGATTTTGTAATGCTTCAGATAATTTTGTCAGCATTTCATTTTGCTCAACAATTTGAATGTTGCTCTGTTTCAATTCCTCATTTAGTTTTTTCAATTCCGCAATATAACTTTCTAATTGGGACACTGCTTTAGCATTTATTAATCCAATTGCTAATTGTTCCTGAATTTTTTCAAGATAATCAAAAACTTCTTCACTTATTGGAAAATGAGATATTAATTCAATTATTGCAACAACTTTGTCTGAGTATATTATTGGTTGAAGAATAAGATGATTCAGTTTTATCTCTAATAAACCTGTTTTTAAGGATGGTATTTGAGGATCAAAATTTAATATTAATCTTTTTTTGCTTTGAACAACTTGATTTAAAATTTCTTTATCCTTAGCAAAATTAATTTTTGTTGGTATCCCGTAAGAATGTAGTACAACAAAATCATTACTTTCAATTAAATAAAGTGCTCCTATTGAAAAATTACAAGTGGAAATTATTTTATCCAATGCTACTTTGCCAATTTCTTTTAAAGTAGATTTTTGATTTAATAAAGTTATAAAGTCAGAGTAGTCGCTTAATAATTTCTGATTCTTTCTAATTTTTTCAACCATTAAATTGAATGTATCTCCAAGATGAGTAAGTTCATCTTTACCTTTCAACTCCAATTTTATTGAGTAGTTACCTTCTTTTATTGATTCTGTTGCTGATGATAGTTGATTAATTTTTTTTCTAATTCTGGAAGTAAATAGAAATGACAAAAGAACAGATATTGAAATACCTGTTATTCCAATAAAAAACAGAATATTTTTTAGGCTTTGTTTAAGTAGTGAAAACTCCTCCATCTTATTAAATATCAAAAACGACAATTCATTTAAAGAATTATCCAAATCCATTGGTTTATAAAGAGCTGCTAAAATATTACTTGAATTACTCTCTTCTGAAAAAACCTCATATCCTTTGTCGTCATACAAATTGTTCAATGCATCAAAAAAAACAAAAAAGAGATCTTGATTCTTTTGCTGATTCGAAACACTGATTATTGTTTTATCAGAGAAAAGAACGACATCAGCATTTATTTTCTGTGAGATAATATTCAAAAAATTTTCATCTATTATTTTTCCATAGAGATAAGTTTTATCTTTAATTTCAGCTTTCTTAATGTAGAGATTACTAATTGATGATTTAATCTCATCGATTGTTATTTTGTTTTCTAATAAGCTTAATTCATCCGATAAAAAAAGAGGTGAAATATTTTCATTCTCAACCGCGAACACAAAATGTAAAACACCTAATTCTGATGCTGGTTTTTTGTTTTTATAAAAATTGTAGAAAGAAGCATCTAGTTGCTGGCTATAATTTTGTAAAGTATTTATAAAATTATTAAAAGAAACACTTAAGTTTTTTTTTTGTAATGAAACCAATGAATCAGAAAGAGATGAATAATATAAAACAGCCGTAGCAGGAAGTACTAAAAGAACTACAATAAAATTTATTAAAATTATTAAGTAACTAATTTTCATAGTAAAGTTTTTTAATCGCTTTGTAAAACCTTCCTAATAGTAATCAACAATTCATCAAAATCATAGGGTTTACTTAAAAAATCATTTGCACCTAGCTTGGCTGACTCAATTGCACTTTTAACATCAGCATAAGCAGTTAAAACAATCACTTTAGGTTTTTTTTCTTTTTTGGATAATTCTTTTAGGACATCAAATCCATCAACACCTGGCATATTTAGATCGAGTAATAATAAATCTACAGAATTTTTTTCAAGATACTCTAATGCCTCTTTTCCACCTGTTAGGAAGTGAGTTTTATAACCTACATCAGAAAGCTCATCAGATAAAATCTGACATAAATTTATATCATCATCAACTACTAAGATTGATTCAAGTGACATCATTTTACCTCCTGAAGGGTTTGTGAATTGTTTTCTTTTCGGATGTTGTTCAAATAATCTTTTCTTTCTTTTCGTTCTTCCATTAAAGAGTTGTTGATATTTGGGAGTTTGTTCCTCACACTTAAACTTTCAAGAAGTTCTGCTTTTAATAAAATTACCAATTCTTTTTTTCTAACTATTGTTTCATCGCTACCTGTAAGATATCTTATCCCAAATACCCACCAAGGCAAATCTTTCAATATCGGGATACCATTTCTAACTTTTACTTCTTCATTAACGAAAAGTCCTCCAATAACGGTTTCTTCTCCATTAAGTAAAATAGCCTGAGTTTCAGCAGTTGTTTTTCTGATTTCAGTTGTTACTTCATTTGTATTAAATGAACTTCGTTCTACTAAAATTTTTAGCAAAATATAGTCAACAGAATTTTCATTGAATACATAAGGAGTTACTTCTATAATAGTTCCAGTTGGGAAAAATTTTTCTACTGTGTTTCCGGCAAAATCTCTAGTTCTAACAGAGAAATCAGAGCCAACTTGAATTCTACCTTTATTTTTGTCACGAACTGAAATTGAAGGATTTGCGATAATTTCACCAAGATTTTCTTCTTCAAACATTCTGAAAATTGCAGTTGCATCACCTCTGAAACTTCCAGAGGTAAAAGTTGAATTGCCAACTATATCTAATTGTGCTGGTTGAGTTGTAGGACCGCCTTCTTGTTGAACTCTAGGTTGAGTTCTCAATTCAGGACCTATCGAAAACCCTCTGCCCGATAATACAAATTTCCAATCTATTCCTCTTCGTTTCGATTCTCCGATATCCATCTCGAAAAACAAAGCAGAAATTTTAACCTCCCTTGTATCAAAAGGGACATATTCTGGCAGACTTTTTACATCTACTTCATTCGGTTTTTTAACAACGATGACGTCTTGTCTTTCTTCGTAGATTAATCCTTTTAACTGCGTAATAATTAATAATGCTTTTTCATAAGGCACTAAATCTAATTGAATACCAATTGGTTCTTCTAAATCAACTAAGCTTACAATTTTTCGACCAGTGACACTTTCACTAATTTTACTTAGTAGCTCAATTGCTTTATTGAATGGTATTGTCTCAGATAAAGTAATTAACTCATCGGGATTGCGATAAGTTTTGAACTGGTCCTCTATTCTTTTCTGAGGGAAACTTACAACTTGAAAGATTAAAAAAATCAAAATTAAAATCTTGATGTTTTTCATTTTACTTCTCTTTCTTGTTCTTTGATTGATCATTTGTTTCTAAATAAAGATTTATCTTTTCAATTATTCCTCCTTTATTCAAAACAAAACTGACCATATTATTTTTATAATCTATTTTTGTCAAGTAACCAAGATAGACTTCCTCACCTTCAGACAGTAAATAAGTATTACCCTTATTATCTGATATGAAAGCACCATCAGGTAGCAAAGCTAAAAGCTTAGCATCTTGAACATCAAGAAGTTCATAAATATTTGGAGGTATTTCTGTTCTGATTAAGGGAAACAAGAAATTATAAATTTTCAAATTATCAATGCTGTCTTTAATTGGTATTGTCGGTGAAAAGTTTTTGTTTGATGTAAAATATGATTTCACTTCCATATCAAAACTTGTGTAGTATATTGGCACACCTTTTTTATCAACATTAACTATGTTACCAACGGTAATAGACTTTATTTTTTTGAGTGATTTACTTTTTTCAATCGACCTGATAAAACCAAAGACCTCATCAAAAAATCCAAAACCACTCACTTTGTAATTATATGTTTGAAATTCTCCTTCTGATTTTTGATCAATATATTCAACATTAAATTGAGATTCTGTTGAAAAAGACCTGACGAGTTTATTTGAGAATTCAAAAAATGAAACTGGGCTCATATCTGAAAAAACGAAAAATCTTTTATTGGCTAAAATCGAGTCGATTTCTGCTGATTTGCGTTTTAGACTTTCTAATCTCATATTCAATTCAGTTTCATCAATAATCTTCGCACTTAATTCTTTAAGTTTTTTTTCTTTTTCCTTCAATTCTTTTCCTAAAATGAAGGAATAATATCCAAGCGATAAACCAATTATCAGGATTAAAAAACCCAAAAGTATTAATGTGCTTCTTAATTTTTTATTCATTGTTTTTCAGATAATTTGTAATATCTATTGTGATATTGAATCTAAAAATTCTTTTCTCTCGAATGAGTTCACTCACAATGCTTTTTAGAGAAGAACCTTCAATAGAGTTAACAAAATCAGTTATCGAACCTCTTGAAATACTAAAGCCTTCAATTTCAAAGTTTCTGTTGTCATTCCAAGCTACCCGCGTAAGCCACAAATTTCTTTTTGAATTTGCGAAATCTGATATTTTCCTAAATAAAGTTGTTATTACTCCTCTTCCAACTGATAAAGAGTCTAGTTTTGAAGTTATTACACCAAAACTTGCAACTCTATTTTCAAATATTTCAATTTGTTCTAAGATAGCTTGATTATTTCTTATGATTTCTTCTTTTTCAGAGATCTGATTTGTTATTAAATCAATTTCATTTCTTCTTTCTAATATTTTAATTGTGAAAAATAATGTTACAATAAAAAGTATTGGTAATAGTGCTAAACTATGCCATGAGAATTGAAAGAATCTTCTTTCTTCAATAATTTCACGGGGTAATAAATTTATCCCAGAATATTTTTTATCTAAACTATCAAAGTAATCAACTGCTGCAGCAAGAGGAATAGAATAAGCAGATATGAAAGACTTTTCTGTTTCATTCAATGCAGATAAATCAAAATCTCCAAATTCAATTCTACTTATTTCAGCTTCAGGGAAAGTTCCAAAAAATGAAAGAATCAAGTTCTCTGAAACATCTTCACCACAGACGATAATATTATTTATGGTTGGAATGTTTCCTGTTTCCATTTCTAAGAGAATCTTAGAAAAATAAACATCATAAGTATGAATATTTGAGACACCAACATCTAAAGTTGAACCGATGTGAGTAATAAGATTTTCTTTAAGAAATATTAGTTTACTGTATTCTTTTCCAACATAAACTATTATTGAATATTCGTCTGGTTTGAAATTTTTAATTTTTGAGACATAATAAGCAAGAGAGATTTCAGCGCTTTTAATAACATTTATTTTCGGTTGATCTTTACCTAGATAATTTGAAACTGCTTTAATCAAAGGTAAACATTCAACTTTTCCATCAATTATTGTAGCTAAAAGACGCTCATCAGCAATTTCAACGAAGTCTAAAGAACCTTTTTGAATTGATATGTTCCTCGATTTAGAGATATCTTCACTTAAGGCTTCCAATGAATCATTTCGTTTTACATAAATATCTCCTTCATAGACATGGTAAATTAAATTTGGCTCTGTTAAAATTGGAACGAATTCAAATTTCTTCTCGCCAGTTTGAGAAATTGCAGTTGCCAAAGCTATAACTTTTACATTACCTGGATCATCTTCAATACTTACTGATTCATAAGATGATGAAGTAATATCTAAATCTCTATCATCTATTGGAATAGATGGAAGAGTATCAAATTTATTACTCGAGCTTTCTACAAAAGATGAAGCAATTGCTTTAACCTTAATTATTCCAGTTTTATCTCTTTCAATTGCAGCGATTTTAGCTTCTGTTCCTTCGCAATATATGAAAGCTATTAAACTCATTTTTAAGCCGATAATAGTTGATTTATTCTTGTTTTATTATTTGCATAAGAAATAGCAGTCTCCAAACTAATTCTTTTTTCCAAATACAATCTTTTCAAATCCTGTTCAAGAGTTATCATACCTAAAGGGCCACCTTGATTAATCATCATATAAATTTCACTAGTGTTGTTATTTTTAATCGCCGCTCTAACACTCGGTGTAACAATTAAAACTTCTTTTGCTAATACTCTTTTTCCATCCAAACTTGGCACTAATTTTTGAGAAACAACTGAAACCAAAACATCTGCTAATCTATTACGAACTCTTTCCTGTTCATTTGGATGAACTTCAGCAATTATTCTATCAATTGACTCTACAGCAGAGGAAGTATGTAGGGTTGAAAAAACTTTATGACCAGTATCTGTAATTTCCAAAGCTGCCATAATTGTTTCAGGATCTCTCATCTCACCAACTATAATAATATCAGGATCTTGCCTAAGTGATTGAATTATTCCTTCTCTGAAAGAATTAACATCTTTTCCAACTTCTCTGTGTTTAATCAATGCGATATTAGATTGATGAACAAATTCAATGGGTGAAGCAATAATTATAATATGACAAGGATCAAATTTATTATGATAATCAACTATCGAATCCAATGTTGTTGATTTACCTGAACCAGTAATACCAGTAACCAATGATAAACCAGTCTTAATGTAAGAATGACTCATCGTTCTGATAGCATTTGGATGAAATTCAAGAGTCTCGAGAGGTCTAATAAATTGATTAATAGCTCTCATATTTAATGACAAAGTATCTAAATCAAAAAAAGCATCGGAACGATAACGATTAGTAGTTTTACTTTTTTCATCATAATAGCTGTAACTAAAATCCAAGTTTTTATTTTCCCACAAAAACTTTTTTTGATTTTCTGAAAGCAAAGAAGAAATTAAAACAGCAGATTCATCAGTTGAAAATTGAGGCAATTCATTTGCTCTTTTTTTAATACCATGAATTCTTAACCAAATATACCCGCCATTTCCGTGTCCACCAACTTCAATATCAGATGCTTCACTATCTCTCATATATTTCAAAAAGCTGTTAAAAGTTTCTCTTAGAGTAATTTTTTCTTCTTCATTTAATTTGCCAACGTTTGACAAGATATAGTTAACTCTTTCTACACCGAATAAACTTTTTGGAATAGAGTCGCAAAAACTTTTTAAGATTGCTTTAGTATTCTCTAACATTTTTATTGCTCTGAAGTGTTTGCAATTACTTCTTCGAAAGATGTTAAACCTAGTTTAACTTTCTCTAATCCAGATTCTCTTAATGATAATGTTCCATCCTTACGAGCTTGTTGTCTGATTTTTTCTTCGTCTACTTCTGCACCAGAGCTAACGATAATTTGTCTAATCTCTTTTGTAAAATAGAGAGCTTCGTGAATAGCTAATCTTCCTTTGTAACCCGTGTTATTACATTCACTACAACCTACTGCTTTATAAATTGTGTATTTTTTCCACTCATCAAGATCTAACTTAAGGGCATTAACCAAACTTGGGTCGATTTCTTTAATTCTTTGTTTACATTTTTCACACAATTTTCTTATCAATCTTTGTGCTACAATTAGATTGATCGCATAAGCAATAAGAAATGGTTCGATTCCCATTTTATAAAGTCTTGAAACAGCACTTGGAGCATCATTTGTGTGCAATGTTGAAAATGTTAAGTGACCAGTGTTTGCAAGTTTAATCGCAGTTTCAGCAGTTTCTTTGTCTCGCATCTCACCAACTAAAACAATATCTGGATCGTGTCGAAGAATTGCTCTAATAGCTTGTTCAAAATTCATCTTAAACCCAATCTTTAATTGTCGTGCACCTTCAATTACATATTCAACAGGATCCTCAACAGTTAGAACATTTACCTCAGGTGAGATCACTTGATAAAGAGCTGCAACAAGTGTGGTGCTCTTACCACTTCCAGTAGGACCAGTTAAAATCACCATTCCTTGAGGTTCATTTATAGCCTTAACGAATGCTTCTTTTGCATAACCAACAAGTCCGAGTTTATCTAAATCTTTTATTACCTTTCTATCATCAAGAATTCTGATTACAATACTTTCGAATTTATTTTTAAGTTCTGTCCCAACCATCGGTAAAACAGATACACGATATCGAATAATATGTTTATCAACTTCACGTTGAATGAAACCATCTTGCGCCATTTCTCTTTCAAATCGATCCATTCCTTTAGAGCGATCTTTAACAACTGCAGCAACAGCCTCTGGCAAAGTGTTTTCCTGAACGTGCCAAGTTTGAAGAAGACCATCGATTCTGAACATAATTTCTGTTTTGTTTCCAGCGCGAGGGATAAAATGAATATCACTTGCTCCTTTTCTTACGCCTTCAATTAGTGCGGCTTCAACGAGATTTATAAGAGCACTTTTATTAATTTCAGCATCTAATTCTTGTTCATCTAAAGTAGTTTCTTCTCTTGCATCAATATTAATTTCTTCAGCACTTGATTGAAGTGCTTTAAGATATTCGTTCTCGGGAGTAACTATTATTTTTATAAGTTTATCATAATCTTTCTTTTTTATAAAAACAACTTCATATTTCTTTGAGCCTACTCCAAATGCAATTTTAGGAATCTGTTTGTTAGTAGGATCAATAGCAAGAAATAAAAGTTTATCTTTGTTTTTATCATCGAATTTGTAGGGGATGACACAATTATCAAGCATTAAATTTTTAATTTCAGAATCAGCATTATTAATCATATTTTTTATAAACTCTAGGATTCTTTCGGGAATTTCTTCAACACGTTCTGTAAATTCTCTAAAAGCATAAAGAGCAGCAACTTCTTTAAATATTGAATCGTGATCAAATCCAAAGTCTTGAACTAAAATTTGTGCAAGATTTCTTCTGTTTTTATTAAAATCTTGCACTTTAGCTTTTAATGCTTTTTCAAGAGTTGAAGCATCAACTAAACCCTTTTTGTATAATATATAACCGATTTTATCGGTCATTTCAAGATTTTCGAAGCTCATAATTTCATTTGCAATTATTATTAAACTTTAATTCATTAATGGTGATTTTGGTCTTACTGTTGCAGTTTCTGCTGAAACAAGAGTTAAAGCAATCATAACTATCATTATAATCATAGCAATTGCGACTTGAATAATTTCAATTATGTTTTTTAATTTATAAACAGTTTCAGTTTCATAATAGTTAGCCAATTGAAGAGCCGTATTTTTAATAGTCCCAGACTCTTCACCGCTATGAAATCTGGCTATAGCGGTTTCTGTAAAAACTCCTGAAGCTTCGAAAGCATCTGTGACACCAAGTCCTTTTTTGATCATTAAAGGAATGGCAACATTTTTTATTCTATCTTCAAAATATGCATTGCCAGTGGCTTCAGCTGCTATTCGAATTGGCTCTATACTTTCTGCTGACCCACTATACAATGTGTAAAAAACTCTGCAGAAAACTTCTATCAGTGTTTTGTGAATCAATGGACCCATTACTGGGATTTTCAAAATCCATTTATCAATTAAGTATTTTCCTTTTTTAGTTTTTGAAAATTGTAAAAGAGCAATTGGAGGTCCTAAAATAATAATCGCTACTAAATAAGGATTTTCAACTAAAAAATCACTTATCTTTAATGTTGCCGCAGTCATAGGTGGCAACTCAACTCCAAATCTAACGAATAATCGAGCAGTTTCTGGAAAAATATAGCCCACATAAAATAAAACTGCTAAGAATAATACAAACAGTGTTACAAGTGGAGTTATTAAAGCACTCCTTAGATTCTTCTTAAATTCTTGTCTGCGCTCTAAAAACTTTGCGGTAGCTTTATAAATTTCAACCATATTACCACTCTTTGAAGCTAACCCCAACATATAAGCAGCAAATTTTCCAAAAACGTGTTGAAATCTTAAAAAGGTTTGTTGGCTATCAGCACCTTTTTTTAATTCATTATTAATTTCTTTTAGAGTCGTCTTTAAAGTTTGATTTTGGGTATCGTTAATTAGTAAAGTTAAAATTTCCTGATATGATAATTTTTGTTCTAAAAGTTCTGCACTTATTTTTACGAATGTAACAATATCTGCTGGAGGGGGTTTAAGTTGAAAATCAAGTAATTTAGGATAAACTGAAATGACAGAATAACCCAAACGTGTCAATGCGTCTTCAACTTCCTTTTTATTAAACGCTCTTTGCTCGCCGGTAAAAGGCTTTTCATTACCTTTTTTAGCTTTAAAAATGAAAGTTCTTTTTTTCTCTTTTTTTGTTATTCGAATATTTCGTTTGGAGGCAATTTCAGAAAGCTTTTTTTTGATTTCCGAAGAATTAGAACCAACAATAGTCCCGCTAACTTGTTGGCCGTTTAAGGACTGACCAGTAAATCTTATTTCAATCATAATATGAAAATATAAAATTATTTCCTTTTAAAATAAAAAAGGGCTGGATTAAAACCAGCCCTTTTTGACAAAATATTTACTAGTCTGTATTTACTTGTGCTTGAATCTTGTCAGCAGTTACGGTTACACCTACAGTCCAACCGTCATATTCTTTTGGAGTTCCTTTGAATTTAATTTGAGTTCCGCTTGGTGTTCCATCTATAGCCCAAACAGCTGAAATAGTTGTATCTAGATTTGCTGGAACTGTAAATCCAACGAAACTACCACCTCCGCCACCCATTTCAGAAGGTTTCTTGTAATATTGCTGAGCGAGTGCGCCCAAGTTTGTTCCCTCAGATACTAAAGTGTCTTTGGTTGACTCTTCAGCACTGGTGTTAAATAAGTTGATTCCAACTACTACTGCAATACCAACTATGATAACACCTAAAACGATTAAAAGCAATTGTTGTTGACCCATAATGATTCTCCTTTTTTTGTGAATGATTTGTTAATTAATTATTTGAGTTTGCATATCTGAACCGTTCAATGTAATGACAACTTTTATTGAATCTCCTCCAGTAATAACTTGATTACTCACACCAGTTATTATACAAATGTTTGGTGGAATTATCTGAGCAGAATAAAAACCATTATTTGTAGTATCAAATTCTTCGGGAATCGTCCATCCTAGATAATTATATTCTCCCCCACCAAATGTTTTTGCTTTTTTATAATACTGAATCGCTAAGGAAGCTAAATATTGAGTTTCGTTTAATATTACGTCAGTTTTATTTTCTATAGCCTTTTGCTTATAGATTGAAATAGCTAACATTACCGCTATCCCTACTATGATTAAACCTAAAACTATTAATAGTAATTGCTGTTGACCCATCTAATATTTCATTTTTTAATATTTATATAAAATATTATGCCAGATATTTTACACTTTTTTATCTAATAAAGAAAGAAAATTTTTCCTGTTTTTTATTTTAATGCAAAAATTACCTGTAATATTTTCCGTCGAGGATAAACTTAATTTAATTTATTTTAATTTCAAAATGATTAGGTATCAAAAAAAATTAAGGACTTTTTAGAAAATCTTAGATTTGACTGATAATTAAGAAATTACTAATTGAGAGGAATTCATTAGAATAATTATCTTTTGATTGAATTATTTATGGATTTGAAATTAATTGAACGAAGCTAACAAATTTCAATTATTCAGAATAAAATAAGCAGAAACAGCTAAAAACTTCATTAAAGAAATCAGTTTTTATCAGTACGATAAATCAAATTTATTTTTGATTTAAAGCTCTATGAATTAATAACTCAAAATATTTAAGATTTTTTTTGTAATTAAAATTGAATTTTCTTTTTGTATTTATTAGCATAATCCAAAACTAAAGCAGAAGCGACGAAAATTGATGAGTAAGTTCCAACAATAATTCCAAAAAATAATGTAAATGAAAATGCTCTCAAAACATCACCACCAAGAAATAAAAGAACTATTACTGCTAATAAAGTAGTCAATCCAGTTATTATTGTTCTACTCATTGTTTGGTTTATACTTTTATTGATCAAAACTTCAAGTTCTAAGGTTTTATGAATTTTCATATTCTCTCTGATTCTGTCAAAAACAATAACTGTGTCATTTATCGAATAACCAACTAATGTTAGAAAAGCTGCAACAACAGGAAGGTCTATTTCTAGATTTAATCCGGGAATTACTCCATAAAGAATTGAATATAATCCAACAGTAATCAAGACGTCGTGGAACAGCGCAACTACAGCACCAGTAGCAAATATGAATTTAAATCTGAATCCTAGATAAATAAGAATTACTATTAATGAAAGAAATACTGCCAACAATGCATCTCTTTTTAATTCATCACCTATTTTTGGACCTACGCGATCTTCTTTTAGTACTTGAAAATTATTGTCTTTAATTTTTTCCCTTAAAACTTCTTTAATCCAGTCTGCTATACCTACTCTTACTAGCATTTGAGTGTTATCTAATTCTGCTGAGACTCTACCAGTTTGAAATCCTTTATCAAAGAGTTCATTTATAATAATATTTGTTGTATCTGGACTTGGGAAATTAAAAGTAACTGAATTGATTGTTGAATCAATGATTTTGTATTCTAATCCAGGGAGTATTTGTTCAATGTTCTCTTTAATTTTTTGGACAACTTTTGGGTAGATGTTTTTTGGTATTTCTTGTAACTCTGTTCTAACTAATACTCCAGTTTCTCCACCAAAAGTTCTTACTTCAACAGCACCTAAATCGACATTAGACAAAATATCTCTCATTTTAGAAATATTAACTGGTTTTTCAAATTGTAAGACTATTTCACTTCCTCCTTTGAAATCTATACCAAAGACAAGTCCTCTAAAAATTATACTAATCATTCCAAGAGTAAAAAGGACAAAGGATAGGATATAGAAGCTTTTTCTCATCCCCATCCAATTAACATTTAAGTTACTGAATATTCTCATTAATTATTAAACTCCCTATTTTTAATTATCATTAAGTTTTAACCGAGTGAAATATTTGCTCCTTTAGCAGCAAGATAATCGAAAATAAGTCTTGAAATCACTAATGCACTAAATAAAGTTGAGGCAATTCCAATCATCAATGTTAGAGCGAAACCTTGCACAGGTCCGGTTCCAAATTGATAGAGAATTATTCCTGTGAAGAAAGTTGTAATATTAGAGTCAATAATTGCACTCATTGCTTTTGTAAAGCCACTATCAACCGATGCTTTTATAGTTTTTCCTGTAGCGAGCTCTTCTCTCATTCTTTCAAATATTAAAACATTAGCATCAACCGCCATTCCTATGGTTAATACTATACCTGCGATACCTGGTAATGTTAAGGTGGCTTTAAATCCGGCAAGTACACCAAGAACAAAAAGTATGGTTAATACTAAAACTAATGCTGATATAGTTCCTGCTTTTCTGTAATATATTATCATAAATAAAGCAACAGCTAAGTAACCTAAAATCGCAGAGTTTAGTCCAGCGGAAACAGAATCTTGACCGAGAGATGGCCCTACTATTCTCTCTTCAATAATATCGACTGGAGCTGGAAGTGCACCTGCTTTAAGAACAATTTCTAATAATTTTGCTTCATCTAAATTTTCCATTCCTTCAATTTGAGAGCGACCACCAGTAATTTTATTTCGAACAACAGGAGCAGAAAAAACTTTTCCATCAAGCATTATAGCAATTCGCTTGTTAATATTAGCGCCAGTTATTCTTGCCCATTCAATAGCGCCCTCTGAGTTCATTTCCATATTTACTATTGGTGAAGATGTGTTAGGATCTAATGTTGCAACCGCATCAGTAATCACTCCACCTGTAAGTTCTGGTTGTTTATTTACTAAATACATCATATATATTTTTTTACCATCTTCAGTGGTAGTTACTGACTTAGCTGAGAATACAAATTCAACATTATCTGGAATTTCTCTTTCTATTTCTGGCAACGAAAGCCATCGCAAAATTTTATTTCTATCATCCTCTTTGACAAATGCATCTGCTGATCGTCCTTGAGGATCTAAAAGAGCTACAGCAAAGAATGGATGTTGTTTTTTAAATTCTTCCTCGGTTAGCTGTTTTTGAGTAGTATCATTAACAGCATTTGTGTCAGTTGATTTTATAGTATCAGATTTTTGAGTTACCGTATCCAAAGCAGCTATAAGGGAATCATTTCCGGAAAGAATTGCAGCTAATTTTTTATCAATTCTTTCCATTATTTGGTAAGTAAATTCAGGATCTTTTACTAATCTAAATTCCAATAAAGCTGTTCCTTGAAGAAGTTGTTTTGCCTCTTCCTCTTTGGCTACACCAGGCAATTCAACTATAACTCTTCTTGCACCTTGTCGCTGAATTGTAGGTTCCGAAACACCATATTGATCAACTCTATTACGAATAATTTCAATTGCACGTGTTACAGCATCATCTGCATCAGATTTTAATTTTGAGATTATCTCAGCATCATCTTGTCTTATGTTTCCAAAATATCTACTTAATCTCACACCTCTTGCTTGAAGTTTTTTAGCCAAAATATCAACTACTGATTCTTCTGTTCTTTCTGATTCCTTTAGAGATTCTTCCAATAAAGAAGTGAAAACTTTATCAGGATTATTTGCAAGCTTTTCGAGAAGTTTTCCAATATTAACCTCAAGAACCACCCTCATACCACCTTGCAAATCGAGACCAAGTTTTAGTCTTTTCAATCTATTTTCTAAAATCGTTGGATCAGATTGTTTTATACTATCTTCAACTATAGATAAAATTTCCTCAATTTCTGTTTTGGGCAGTTTTTGTTTCTCTAATTCTTTAGCTTTCTGGTTAATGATAGATTCTATTTTTTTGCTGTTCTGGTAATCAACGTAAGTGGGATAGAGAAAATAAATGCTTAGAGCAATTGCTGCTATAATTAAAATCAAGCGAAATCTATATTCTTTCATAATTCCCGTTAGTTTTTTTTAATAATTATTAAAAATAGAATGACAAACTTAATTCATATTAGAGCCAAAATCAAAATTATACTTTAAACCTAATATTAAAACTACTCCATTAACACTAATTTTTGAATTAAAAGTATCTTCTATAATGGTTATAACTCTGCCTTGATAATTAATTGTTGGTTTATCGTATTTACTTTTTACCTTTATTTCAGGTGCTCTATATTTTGTTAAAAAATAAAAATTTAAATTATCATATAAAGAATACTCAACGGAAGCAGAGACTTGAATTCCAAAGACACCCGTTGATTCTAATGTTGAAATTTTTGTATCTCCGAAGTTTCTTTTATGCCAAGCTTTGTAATAACCCAAACCACCACCGATTAAAAAACTAAACTGGTTTGTTGAAAATGGTAAGGTTTGATAAATTGATAATTCAATTGGTAAAAAATCAAAACCATCCTCTGATTTTAATTCAACAATTTGATTTCCAGCTAAAGCAATGACATAATTTCCGGTTTTCATTGTGCTTGCGTATTCTGTAGATAATCCGACAGATACCTCTTCATTAAAATGATATCGCAGTTCAAGATTCGGAGACAAAATGTTCTCTAATTCAAAAGCTCTATTTCTTTCAATGATATTTGATGAATTTGGATTTGGAAAAATTTTAGATGTGGAAATCAATCCTAAACCCAAGCCAATACTCACTTTTTCATTTTTTACTTGAGTAAAAATGAAATTTGAATAGAATAAAAATGAAAACAATAATAAATTGAAAATAAATTTGTTTGCCATAAAATCAGTTTTTAGTCATATATTAATTGAAAAACAAATGTCTGTTATCAACAATCTCTGCTTCGTCTTTTAGTCTTGTTAAGAGTTCATTAAAAAATCTTGATTTTTTCTCATTAAGAATTTGTTCTCTCAAAGAGCGGGATTGAGTTAAATAATTATCCTTATCAAAAGGTGAACGAGATTTAACAACCATAATATACCATCCTCTCATTCCTTTGAATGGCTCAATGAGTTTACCCACTTCTGATTCTAATGCTCTATTGATGAATAAATAATCTCTTCCAAGATTTGGAATAAAGCCATTAGGAGTAAAAGATCCAGTATTATTTACAACCAAATCTGGACGAATGGAGCTAATGTTAGTAATATTTCCATTCAATTTTTTGAAAACATCTTTAGCTGTTTTTTCAAGTTTTTCAAATTTCTTTTCCCTTATAACAGCCGGTTTCATTGCTTCTTTGACCTCATCAAACGGAGTAAATCTTTCTTTAGTTGCTTCAACAATTTTTACAACAACATATCCCATTGGTACTTTGAAAGGCTGGCTTACAGTTCCAACACTATTTTCAAATGACCATTTAACCAATCTTTTATTTGGACCAATTGCAGGGACAGAAATAGATTCTTCAGAGAAAAGTGGAGTTTCTTTTATTTCATAATTCATCATCTTAGCTTCTTTTTCAAAGCCGTTTTTATTAGCTAAATAAGAAAAATCATTCGCAGAATTAAATATTTTATCTCTAGTTGTTGCAGACTGTTTAACTTGATTGACTATTCGTTCTACAATGTATTTATTATTAGTTTTATCAGTTACCTTTATTATATGATATCCAAAAGAACTTTTGATGGGTTTTTGAATTTCATTTATTTTACCTTTAAAGCAAGCTTCTTCAAATTCTTTAACCATCATTCCTTTTGAGAAATAATTAAGATCACCACCATTTTTGGCACTACCTGGATCAGCTGAGTATTGTGCCACAAGTTTTGCAAAGTCCTCTCCTTTAATAAGTCTTTCATAAATCTTATTTGCTTCTTCCAAATTCTTTTGATCAGAACCAAATTGATTAATTAATATATGTGAGGCTCTTACAAATTGTTGGTCGGTAGTAACTGTTCCAAAATATTTAAAGATAGTATATCCTTGAGGTGTAGCAACAGGCCCTATCAAATCGCCTGGCTTAGCTTTTTTAATCAATTCTAAAGATTCAGAATTGAAAGATTGAACGTTTAAAGTATCTCTTGAATATGGTAACTCCGAATATATTTCAACTAATCCTTTGAAATCTGATGTATCTTCTTTTGCTTTTCTTAAAACATTTTCGAGATTTTTTATAACGGAGATTGTATCATCAATTGATGCAACGTTTGGAAATAGGACGAATTTTAATTTTCTCTGTGGTGGTTGTTTGTATAGATTCAAATTTTTTTCATAATAATTCTTTAGATCCTGATCTGTGATTTTTATTTCTGTATCAGGGATAGAATTAACATCGAAAAGAATATAATCTGCCTCAATGTTTGTGAATTGATCAATGTATCTTCTTCTTACTTCATCTTCGCCAACGTTTATTGATGCTAATAAAATACTTTGTAGTTTTTGAGTTAGTCGAGATTGCCTAACAAACTCTTCTGCCTGAATAAGTGCTTGCTTATTTTGAGGGTCAAACAATGCTTGTTCATAAAGCTGGCGATTAAAGTTACCCAAAGAATCTATGAAATTCTGCTTTAAGAAATCTGGTGGATTTTCACCTAATATGACATCTTTAACTTCTTGATCAGAAACTACAAGATTAAATTTCTCAATAAGTTCTTCAATTAAAGCCTGGTTAATTAAAGATTCCCAAACTTGTTCTCTAAATTGTTCAATTTGTTCATCTGTTGGATCTTGTTTGTTTTGTTGTTTGTAATTTTCTATTTGTCTATCCAAAGCATTTTGAAATTCTTGAAAAGTGATCTCTCTTCCATTGACCTTTGCAACATATTTTACAGGGCCGCCAATAGCCTCTAAAACATTTGAATCTGAAATTACCATAAATAGTACAAACAATGCTCCAACAGTAATTATAAAGGCAGGAGCTAAACTTCTCATTTTAGCCATCATTGGCATAATCTCATTTCTCCAAATTTTGATTAAACATTAATTTTAAGAAGCTAAAAATAGATTAGAAATTGCTAAAAAGCAATGTTTTTTAGCTTTTGGAATTACTATTAGAATTAACTTATTTAATAATTTCGTTGAAAATATCGAACAGGAATTTGCAACTTTTTCAATTAAGAAATAAAGGATTTGATCTGATCTATCTCTTACATTTTTCTTATAAATCTTAATTTGAGTAACTCATCCTATTTAAAATTTTTGAATTGCGAATTGCAAATTCTTATCTTTGCCAAATGAAATCATACAGAAGGAGAAATAATTAGAATATGAGATTATTTAAGAAACGAACACATACTTGCGGAGAACTCAACGAGACAAATATTGGAGAAAGCGTTGTCTTAAACGGTTGGGTTGATACTCGTAGAGATCTTGGTGGAGTAATTTTTATAGAACTTCGAGACAGATACGGTATTACTCAAATTGTTTTTGAACCTTCATTTAACTCACAAGCTCACGAAGCAGCAAAACATTTGAGAAGCGAATTTGTAATTTCTGTTGAAGGAATTGTTCGAAAAAGACCTGAAGGAACTGAAAATCCTACATTGAAAACAGGAAAAATTGACGTTATGGTTAATAATCTAACCATTTTGAATGAAGCAACAACACCACCATTTCCTATTGAAGATAAAATTGATACTCACGAAGACTTAAGATTAAAATATCGCTACTTGGATTTAAGAAGACCAAAACTTCAAAGAAATCTTTTGCTTCGACACAGGATGTATCAAATTACTCGAAAATATTTTGATGAAAATAATTTTGTTGAAATAGAAACCCCCGTTTTGATGAAATCTACTCCTGAGGGGGCAAGAGATTTTTTAGTGCCAAGTCGTTTGCACAAAGGAAAATTTTATGCACTTCCCCAGTCACCACAAACATATAAACAAATATTGATGGTTGCAGGATTTGACAAATATTTTCAAATAGTAAAGTGTTTTAGAGATGAAGATCTAAGAGCAGATCGTCAACCTGAATTTACCCAGATAGATGTTGAAATGTCTTTCGTTGACCAAGAAGATATTTTTGAAATAGTTGAAGGTTTAATGAAAGTTCTATTTAATGAAATTTGGAATAAAGAATTAAAGCTACCACTTCCTCGTCTAACTTTTGATGAAGCAATGGAAAAATATGGGAGCGACAAACCTGACTTAAGATTTGAGCTTGAAATGAAAAATTTAAATTCAGTTTTTGCTCAATCAGAATTTAGAGTCTTTCGAGAAGCGGTTGATAATGGTGGAATTGTGACCGGTCTTTTAGCACCGGGTTGCGGTGACTATACGCGAAATCAACTTGATGTTTTAACTGACTTTGTTAAAGGTTTCGGGGCTAAAGGTTTAATTTGGATCAGAGTAAAAGAGAATGAAGGTAAAACAGATCTCGAATCGCCAACCATCAAATTTTTCTCAGAAAAAGAAAAGAATGAATTAATTGAAAAACTTCAAGCAAAACCAGGAGATTTGTTGTTCATTCTTTCAGGAGAAAGAATTAAAACATTGAATATTATGGGTCATCTCAGACTCGAAATGGCAAAAAGATTAAATCTCATTAAAGAAGATTCAGAACCTAAATTACTTTGGGTTACAGATTTTCCTTTATTTGAATGGGATAATGAAACAAAAAGATTTTATGCTATGCATCATCCTTTTACTTCACCAAGAATTGAAGACATTCCATTGATGACTACTGACCCAGCAAAAGTAAAAGCTCGTGCTTATGATCTAGTGTTAAATGGTAATGAAATCGCCGGGGGAAGTATTAGAATACACAACTCGGAACTTCAAGCAAAAATGTTTCAAGTACTTGGCATATCCGAAGAAGAAGCAAAAACAAAATTTGGCTTTTTAATGAATGCCTTTAAATATGGAGCACCCCCACACGGTGGTATTGCTTTTGGCTTTGACAGAATGGCAATGATTTTTGCCGGTGAACATTCAATAAGAGATGTAATTGCATTTCCTAAAACTGCAAGTGCCATCTCACTTATGGATGATGCTCCTTCTTTTGTAGATGAAGCACAATTAAGAGAATTACATATTAAAGTGAGATAAAATTTAATGTCACATTGTTCTTTAGTTAAAAAATATTAAAGCTTAAAAAGTTTTAATTCATTAAAAAAGTGAGATTAAAATGAGCCAATCAAATTTCATTGAAAGATTAAAAACAGGTTTTCAACCTTCATTCTGGGTAGCAAACGGAATGGAGTTGTTTGAGCGTCTTGCATATTACGGTCAGGCAACTATACTCAGTGTTTTTCTCAGAGACCATTTAAAATTTAATGAAGTTGAAGCTGGTCAACTTTCTTCAATATTTGGCGGATTGATATATTTCCTTCCGATTTTTGCAGGTGCTCTTGCTGATAAATTCGGATTTAAGAAAGCTTTTTCTTTTGCATTTTTTGTTTTAGCAATTGGCTACTTTCTGATTGGCTCAACTGGAATGGAAATTTTTTCATCATTTTATCCTAAAGAAAGCTCTTTCCTTCTTTTATCAATCATATTGATTTTTACTGCTATTGGTGGTTCATTTATAAAACCAAGTGTTTTAGGAACTGTAGCATTGACAACCACACCTGAAACAAAATCTCTTGGGTATGCTATTTACTATTGGCTTGTAAATATGGGCGCAGCGATTGGTCCATTCATTGCATATTTGGTAAGAGATAGTTATGGTATTGAATTTGTTTATCTTGTTTCTGCAATTAGCTGTGCTTTAATGTTTGTTACAACTTTAATTTGGTTTAAAGAACCCCCAGCAAAATTGTTAGAAGAAAAAACAAGTTTTGGACAAGTTATTAAAAATATGGTAACGGTTGTTTCCAATCTGAAGTTGATGATTTTCTTACTCATCTTTGCTCTTTATTGGATAATATTCTGGAATTTCTTTATTGTTATTCCATTTTACATTTCTGATTACATTTCTCCTGATGCACCTATTGAATTAATCTTATCTATTGGTGCGTGGACTATTATTGTATTTCAAATTCCTATTAACAGATTGACCAAAGATATTCCTACTCCAACAGCGATTTTCATAGGATTTGTTTTCGCTGCTTTAAGTTGGTTTTTACTTTACTATGCCTCTGTATTAGGAGTTACTATCAATCTTTTCCTAATTGGTGCAACGATATTTCTTTTTTCAGTTGGTGAACAAACTCAAGCTCCAAGGTTTTATGAATATCTCGCAGATTTGGCTCCAAAAGGACAAGCAGCTTTATTTCAAGGTTTTGCGTTTTTGCCAATTGCAATTGCCTGGTTTGTTGGAGGAACATTCGGTGGATGGCTTTACAAAATGTTCTCAACCGATGCCAAAAGACCCGAATTAGTTTTTTTGGTTATTGGACTTGTGGGAGTGTTTGCTGCTTTCGCTATGTATTTATATAATGAAATTACTTCAAGAAAAAAAGATTAATTAAGCATTTAAGTCGGAGACGTTGTTAAAACATTAAACAACGTCTCTTTAAGTTTTTTATTTACTTTTAATTCCAGCGATTTCTTCGAGCATTTCTGTCGTAACTGATTTAGGTCTTTCAATTGGATAGCCTAATCCTCTGTCCCAAATAATATTTGCAGTAACTCCAAGTGCTCTACCAACAGCAAATAGAACTGTATAAAAATCATATTCCTTGAGACCATAATACCATTGAATAACACCTGACTGAGCATCAACATTTGGCCAAGGATTTTTAGCTTTACCTTGTTCAAGAAGAATGGGTGGTACAACTTTATAAAGTAAATCAACATATTTGAATAATGGATCATCTGGCAAATTCTTCAAACAAAATTCTCGTTGAGCTGTGTAACGAGGGTCTGTTTTTCTTAATACTGCGTGACCAAACCCAGGGATTACGTGTCCCTCTTTCAAAGTGTCCCAAACAAATTTTTTCATCTCTTCTTCTGTTGGAATTCTACCATCCATTTTTTTATAAACTTCCTGAATCCACTTCAAAACTTCCTGGTTAGCTAACCCGTGAAGAGGACCTGCTAAACCATTAACCATTCCAGAGATTGCATAATAAACATCTGATAAGGCAGATGCTATAAGATGGCCTGTGTGTGCACTTACATTTCCACTTTCGTGATCGCTATGTAATATGAAATACATTCTCGCTACATCATCATAAGGTTTAGGAATTCCTATCATATAAGCAAAATTGGCTCCCCAATCTAATTCAGGATTTGGAGGTATAATGTCACCGTTCTTGTACTTTAATCTATATATAAAAGCTGCAATAGTTGGAAGTTTGGCTAAAAGATTTAACGAATCTTCTAATGTTGGAATCCAATAATCATTTTTATGTAGATGTCCTTCTTCATATTCTTTGAAGAAAACAGATTCTCTTTGCATTGAAACAATTGCTGCAGATAGCATAGCCATCGGGTGAGAGTCCAAAGGTAATGCTCTTAACATATTAAAAACATATTCAGGTACTTGTTGTCTTTTCTTAAATTCATCCATTACGGATTGAACTTCTTCATCACTTGGAATATCACCAGTTAATAAGAAATAATAAAATCCTTCAACCGAAGGCATCTCTCCATCTTTTGCCTTTGGAAGTTTTTCCATAACTTCTGGAATTGTCAAACCTCTAAATCTAATTCCTTCAAATGGATCTAAGTAAGAAATATCAGTAATTAAACATTTAACATCGCGTGCACCACCAATAATTTGTCCAATATCAACTTCGTCGACTTTAACATTACCGAATTCTTTTACGAGGCGAGCTGTTCTTGGACGCCAAGCTTCAATCTTTTCTTTAAGTTTATTTTTAAGTAATTCTGACATAAATCCTCCGTTTGGGATTTGTTGGTTGATGTTTGGTTTTTATCCAAATAATTTTACTACAAATATAAGAGATTTTTTTATTGAATTATTATGTCTTTACATTTCTCTGCAATGAAAACTTGAATGTTTTTATTTTGGTTCAAAATACTTAATGCTATTGAATTTATTGAACTTTCCTCTCCGTGAATTAAAATTACTTTGTCAGGTGATAATCTTTTTACAATTTGAAGAAGCTCATCTTTATTTGAATGAGAGGGAAATCTAAAGTTTTTTATTTCACAATTGACTTTAATTTCCTTTTCATCATATAAGTTCAAGAGATCTCCTTTCCTTGCTTTTGAAATGATAAAACCAGGGGAATCAGGATCCATATATCCTACTGTAAAGATGGCAGAATTTTTTTGCGATAACCATTTAATCCCTAAATCATAAGAGCTTGTTCCTTTAATCATCATTCCACTTGAGGCAAGAACAATTGATGGTGTTTTGAAAAAATCTTGTGTGTTTGTTATTTCATTATAATCTAAAGTTGGAATTGATGAGATTTCAAATTCTTTATCAATTCTGTTTGTTGTATATCTGTTCAAATCATAAACACGAGAGATTTGTTTTCCAATTCCACCGACATAGAGATTTACATCAGCTAATTTTCTTCTTTTAATCAGATTGAAAATCATTGAGAGAATTTCTTGCATTTTTCCTAGTGCAAAAACAGGAATCAGAATTGAACCTCCGGCTGATAAAATATTATTTGCCTCTTTTGCAAATCTCTCTGATTCAATATTCCATTTTGGTATTTCCTCAATTGGAGTGGAACCGTAAGTTGTTTCTAAAATTAAAACATCAACCTTTGTGGAAGGTAAATTTGCTCCTGGAAGAATTTCTTGTTTGGAAAGTTTTATATCTCCTGTATAAAATATGTTCTTCCCTTGATTTTCTAAAAGTATTCCAGCAGCACCGAGGATATGTCCGGCATCGTAAAATGTAATTTTAACATCTGAGTTTGAACCAGCGTAGTAAGAAGTCAATATTTGTTCTTTTTCATACTCAAGATAATTCATTGATTTGATTAACAAGTCAACTTCATCGTGATTGTAAAATGAAAAGTTTTCATCAGCGATTTCTTTTCTTAAAATTGAAACGGCATTATGTAAAACTAATTCTGCTAAAGCACGTGTTTGT
>JANWVQ010000180.1 GCA_025056745.1 Ignavibacterium sp. | reverse complement strand
AGTATGTTCAATCCTGATGCTGTTGAAGATGTGAATCTAATATCAGGAGGTTTTCCTGTTAAATATGGTGACCGACTTTCTGCAGTTCTGGATGTAACAAATCGTGAAGGAGATAATTCAAAAAATCTTAAAGCGATGATTAACACTTCAATTGCAGATGCGAACTTAGTTTTAGAAGGAAGAAATCCATTCAACATAAGAGGTAGCTGGCTTTTCAATTCAAGAAGAACTTACTACGATTTGATAATTGAACCTTTTGTTAAAAGTGCTAATCTCGTTGATGAAAATACCTCTTTTCCTAATTTCTATGATTTTCAAACCAAATTAGTCTTTGGCCCTTTCAATGGGCATAAGATTTTACTCAATGGAATAATCTCAAGAGATGGAGTTAATGTTGTAAGTGGTAAAAAAAGAAGAACTGCTGATAGTGTTGGAGTTTATAATGAAACAAAGCATAATGTTGCTTCTATTGCCTGGCATTATGCTTCCTCGAAAAAATTTTTTAATAAGGTTATACTTTCATACTACAGAAATTTTGGTGACACAGATTTCGATTCGCAAATTCTCGATCCTACTCTAAACAGAAGTGCTTTTGAAGATGTTTTGCCAGATACTGTAAAACCTTATTTACTCAATTTCAAATTTGATGGCGGTTTCGATTATAACAAAATTTCACTCGATAATAAATCAACTTACCTCTGGGGAGATAATGTTTTTGAAGCTGGTGCTGGTGTTGATTTTATGGAAACTACTGTAAAATTTAATTTTGAATTTGATCAACAACTCAGAGCATTATTCTCAGCTAATCCTCAATTTCGTTCTTCATTAAATGATTTGAAAGATGTTAAAAGATACAATAGATATAGATTATATGCTCAAAATAATTTCAAGATTGGACAGAAACTTTTTATAAATCCCGGACTTCGTTTAGATTATTTTCAACTTCTTGAAAAATCATACATATCACCTAGAATTTCTCTTTCGTACGCTTTAGATGGAATTACAACAATTCGTGCTGCATTCGGGCTCTACTATCAATCACCTGGATACGAAAAGTTTTTCGATCAAAATGTCATCTTCGATCTTGATAAGAAATTCACTCGGACTCTCGAAGCTGAAAGATCAATTCATTATGTTCTTGGATTTGAAAGATGGCTTACAGAAGAATGGAACTTCAGAGTTGAAACTTATTATAAAAAATTTGATAATCTTATCGTTCCTAAAATTGTAAAAGGAACTCAATTTCACTCCGAATTAATTCCAGGAAGAGATCCTTTCAAAGCATCAAGTTGGACAAGACCTGTTCCTATTTCAGCTGACTCTGTTACACAAATACCTATCAATGGTTCTTATGGTAATGCTTATGGTCTTGAGTTTTTATTAGCAAAGAAAAATTATAATAGAAATTCAAAACTGACTGGTTGGATTTCATACTCATTAGCTTTTGCTGATAGATATGAACGAGGAGTTAAATATCCTTTCAGATTCGATCAAAGACATACTGTTAATGTCGTTTTGAATTATGAATTCAACAGTTGGTTTTATATGGGACTTCGCTGGCAATATGGTTCAGGATTTCCGATAAGTATTCCGTATGGTGTAAAGCCAAGAATAATTTATGCCGATACAAATGGTGATGGTGTTTTTGATACTCCAGTTATTGCAACAAGAAAAACAATTTCAAATCCAAATGCTGAGGGTGATGTTATTTTTAATATTGATTTCAATAATGATAAATTCAATTCTCGCAAACCAGCATATCACAGATTAGATGTCAGATTTAATTTTCTTACAAAATTGTGGGGTGCCGACTGGACTTTCTATCTTGATGTGATAAATATTTATAACAGGAAAAACGTAGTTGGCTATGACTATTTTATTCAAAGAGATTTGACTATAGGTAAAGAACAAAATAATATGTTTCCAATCTTACCAACTCTCGGAATTTCAGT
>JANWVQ010000120.1 GCA_025056745.1 Ignavibacterium sp. | reverse complement strand
GAATGTGTTGTTCGTTAAATTTATATTAAAGTTCAATGTAGATGGATTTAGTGATGTGTTCGTTATCATTACTGAATCTACTACTGTCTGTTGTGGCATTAGTATCTTTAACATCGATGTGGGATTTACTCCTATCGATGGAGCTCCTAATGTGGTCCCTGATGGACTGTTTGAAATACGAGACCAGTTACCCCAAGCATCGCGTGATCTGATTGCAAAATAGTATGTTGTCCCAAAATTAAGACCAGAAACTGTTATTTGCTGTGGTGTGCCTGCTGAACCAATTGTACCTGAATAAGTTATTGGAGTAGCGTTATAGAAAGCAGTTGTATCAGTTATTGGACTTAATGAACGTCTAATATCATATTGAACAACTCCTCCCATAGAGGTATCAAGAGGAGCAGTCCAAGTTAATCTAAGTGAATTTGATGTAGGATCAACTACCTGAAGATCAGTAATTCTTGTTGGTGGAACTGTATCAGGTGTTCCTAATGCTTGCATAGCAGCCACCAAATCTATCAAGCCTTTACCATAATCATTGTCTTCACCAGCAGCACCAAGATCCCGCGCAGTATTATAAAGAGCCATTTTTATTTGATGACCAGTTAACGTTGGAGCAAATTGTTTTAATAAACCAACTGCACCAGCAACGTGAGGTGATGCCATTGAGGTTCCGCTTAATTGATTGTAACCGGTTGCTGTACCAGATGACCTTACACTAACACCTGGGGCTGCAACTTCAGGCTTGATTAATAATGAACCAGTTCCGCCACAAGTTGATGGTCCTCTACTAGAAAAACTAGCAATAGGATTGTTATTACCTGATAAGTATTGTGAAGCATCTATTGCAGCTACAGCCATTACATTAACTTCATTAGTATTAATATTTTTTGGCATTGTTATCGTGCTGGCTCCAGGTCCATTGTTTCCAGCAGAGAATACGACTGCAATACCAGCGGCTTCAACAGCATCCAAAGTCTGTTTATATATTCCAGTGCATTGATTTGTTGTATTAGGATCGTGCCAGCTACAGGATATAGCATCAGGCATATCTGAGATAGTTGAAGGATTTCCATCTGGATTCATTGCCCATTGAAATGCTGCAATTGAATTTGAAGTATGAGGACTGGAGCAAATTGTTTTTGCGGCTATCCACTGAGCGTCAATTGCAACACCAATGGTATCAGGTGTTGTGGTTGATCTACCAACCATAGTTCCAATTGTATGAGAACCGTGTCCATCGCAATCACTTGGGGTTGTAGTTCCTCCACCTGGATCAAACCAAGCTTGATTTGCTGGTACGAAATTTCCTCTCCATTTATGCCAGTAAGCTGGATGATTTGGATAAACTCCAGTATCAATATTCATTAATAATCTACCTTGACCAGTTATTCCCATCGCCCAAAGCTCAGGTGCTCTTATCACTCTTAATCCAGGTTCAATTGTCTCCGAGCCATAACCTTCATCGGATTGCCCAACTTCAACTGGTCTTTCTAATTCAAGAAAAGCATCCAAATCCATTTCTGCAATATCCATCCTCATCATTAATTCTTGATATACAGCTGGCTTAGCTTCAACCATAATCATATTGGCTACCCAAAATGACTTAAATTGAAATACTTCTCCAGTTGATTCTTTAGATGAAAGATAATTGATTAAATTACCTTGAGTTTCCTCAGCCTTTTTTTGCAAGGCTGTAATAACTGTGTAAGCTCTTTCTTCGAGTGAAGCTTTTTTATGATACAATCTTTGATCAAGTGCTAATAAATCAACTTGGTCTCGAAGATATATGAGCCCACGAACATAATCATTCTCCTTTGCAGATTGAAGTGCATTCAATAAACGTGTACTAACTTCAACTTGTGCAAAGGTAGAAGAGAAAATAAGAAAAGAAAGAAAAAGAATAGAAAGAATTTTTTTCACTTTATAGCTCCTTTTGATTTTTGATTTTCAAAGCTAAGATAATCTCTTATTAATTTCAAGTAAAAAATTAAAATACGATTTGAATTTTTGAATTTGAATTATAAAGATTTAATTGTCGTTACGAATAATTAAATTAGTTGTCAAATTTTAATTTAATTTTATAACAATACGTATAAACATTTAGCATTAATCAAATTTAAATATTGGAAAGATGCCGGAGTGGTTGAACGGGACGGTCTCGAAAACCGTTTATCGACGCAAGTCGATACGAGGGTTCGAATCCCTCTCTTTCCGCAATCATACTTTTATCTCACCACTTAATAATCATTAAAGTTATTCAATCCATTATAAAATACTTTAGTTAATCTCTTATGCGAGATTATAGAGTTTATTTCTCTGATCATAGATATATTTAATTCATAAATAATAATAGGTATAAATTTTATTTACAAATAACTTGAGATTTACCCTTACAAATGCAAAATATTTTTTTAACTATTAAATAGAAACTTTTCAAAGCAAATTACTTGAATATTCATTAATGAAAATCAGCAAATCATTAAAGAACTACAACTCAAACTAATTTATTCTCTACCATATCAATAACTTCTTTTAATTCTTTTTTTGCTTCACTTTCGATTTGTTTACATTTTAGTTTTATATCCTCAACAAATTGAGCATCTTTAATATCTTTTAAGTTTATCAACACATTAAAAATTCCTCCTTTTACTCCTGTAAATGCACAATACGCACCAACTCCAACATCTGTTATTGAAGCAGGATTGCCATATTGAGCAACTGTTTTACATAACTTAATAACCTCAAAACTAAGTTTTGCAGTATTAAAAGGCACATTAACGGCTTTCTTCAAACCTTCCTGCATAGCATTTTCTCTTAATAATTTTTCTTCAGAAGTTTTGTTTGGTAAACGCTTAGCTGCCATAAAATCATTAAATGCATTTGTATCATCATCAACAGCTTTTAATAATGCGTCTTTTAATTCCTGAGCTTTTTCGGCAGCTTGAGAAAGAATTTGATCTTGCTCTTTAGTTGAGCCTCTCTTAAATGCAGTCAGATTCGAAACCATAGAGGCTAAAGCAGCCCCGAGCGATCCAACCAAAGATGCAATCGAACCTCCTCCAGGTGCTGGTGTCTCTCTTGATACCTCATCTACAAAATCTGTTAGTTTCATTTCAACTAACGAGTTCTCTGAATTTTTTGGTAATCCTAAAACTCTATCTTCAACTTTAAATTCAGCTACATCATTTAATCCTAATGATTGAACTGCAGTATTTAGGATATCTTTGACAGGAATTCCTGCAGAACGGTTTTGTTTTCTTAAATAATATTTACCAGTTTCTAATAAAGCGGGATATGGGACCATTCCAACAATTTCACTTCCAGTTACTCTTAAACCTCTTTGTTCGGCTAATTCAACTGCTTTATCAAAAACGTGATGCATTGATGTAACTTTGTAATTAGTTAAATTAATTGAAATTTGAGCTCTATCATATTTTGGGACCATCCATCCAATTGCTTTGCAATGTTTAAACAAACCAGGAATTTTAACCGATTGACCTTCTGGCTTTGAGATGTCCATTCCATTAAGTTCAAATAATTCGATTAAATCATATCCGTGAACTTTTTTACAATGTTCAATCGTTTCTTGAAAAGTTTTTCCAACAAAATCACAGTTTCCACAAGGATAATTTCCTTCTTTGTATTTTAATATTTCTTCTGATTTAAAGTAAAATTTATCATCAGTTTTTATCCTGGCAGAGCGGCCTTTCTCCCGAAGTTCAAATGCAATATCTGTTGCATATTTTTCTTCTCTTGTGTTAAGATTGATATTATATGCAATTAAAAATTCTCTTACACCTATTACAGTTGCTCCTGATTTAGGATTAAATTCTGCAGGGCCAAAATCTGGTTTCCATTTTGGATCTTTTAATTTCTCTGGTAAAGCTTCATACTCGCCTTGTCTTATTTTTGCTAAGTTCACTCTTTCAGGAGATGTTGCACTTTTTTCATAAAGATATACTGGAATTTTTAATTCATCACCTACTCTTTTTGCAACTCGCTTTGAAAGTTCAATACATTCTTCTTCTGTAACACCTGTAATTGGGACAAAAGGGCAAACATCCGTCGCACCCATTCGTGGATGAGTACCTTTGTGTTTTGACATATCAATTAATTCGGCTGCTTTCTTAATTGCATTGAATGCAGCTTGTTCAACTGCTTCCGGTGTGCCAACAAATGTAACAACCGTTCTATTCATATCATATCCAGGATCAACGTCTAATAATTTTGCTCCTTCAACTTTTTCAATTTCATCAGTAATTAATTTTATAATTTCAGGTCTTTGACCTTCAGAAAAGTTTGGGACACATTCAATAAGTCTCTCTGACATTTTTACCTCTGAATTATCTATTAATTTATAAAGTTATAAAGGAATATTGCCGTGTTTCTTTTTTGGATTTGTATCAACTTTATCAAATAATAAATCTAATGCGTTGATAATTTTTCTGCGAGTTTCTCTTGGATAAATAATATCGTCCACATAGCCACGTTCAGCAGTTACATAAGGGTTAGCAAATTTCTCAATGTATTCCTGAAGTTTTTTATTTAATTCTTCCTCAGGATTTTCAGCATTTTCAATTTCTTTTTTAAATATAATTTCAACTGCACCTTTCGGACCCATAACAGCTATTTCAGCCGAAGGCCAAGCAAAGTTGAAATCACCACGAATATGTTTTGAGTTCATCACATCATAAGCCCCACCATAAGCTTTTCTCGTAATAACTGTTATTTTTGGAACTGTTGCCTCACTAAAAGCATAAAGTAGTTTTGCACCGTGTCTGATAATTCCATTCCACTCCTGATCAGTTCCAGGTAAGAATCCGGGTACATCAACAAAAACAACTAAAGGTATTCCAAAAGCATCACAAAACCTTACAAAGCGTGCTGCTTTAACTGAAGCATTGATATCTAAAACACCGGCTAAAACTTCAGGTTGATTTGCAACTATTCCAACTGATTTGCCAGCTATTCTAGCGAAGCCTACTACTATGTTTTCAGCATAATTTTTATGAACTTCGAAGAAATCCTGATTATCTACAACCTTTAAGATAACTTTTTTTATGTCATAAGGTTTATTTGGATTATCAGGGATTATTTCATCTAATGATGGATCATCTTCTATTGTTTGATAATCAAATTCTAATTGAGGAGGTCGATCTAAATAATTAAGTGGCAAATAACTTAAAAGTTTTCTAACATTTTGAAGAGTTTCAACTTCATTATCATAAACAAAATGTGCTACTCCAGATTTGGTTGCGTGGGTATCAGCGCCGCCAAGTTCTTCAAAAGTTACATCCTCGTGAGTAACAGTTTTCACAACGTTTGGTCCTGTAACAAACATATAGCTTGTATTACGAACCATAAAAATAAAATCAGTGATAGCTGGTGAATAAACTGCGCCACCAGCACAAGGACCCATTACTACACTAATCTGTGGAATAACTCCAGATGCTAAAGTGTTTAATAAAAAAATATCTGCATATCCTCCAAGACTAACGACTCCTTCCTGAATTCTTGCTCCACCTGAGTCATTTAGTCCAATAACGGGAATACCAGCCTTCATAGCAGTTTTCATAATCTTAACAATTTTTTGAGCGTGAGTTTCTGATAGTGAACCACCAAAAACTGTAAAATCCTGACTGAATAAAGCAATAGGGCGACCATCAATTTTTGCAAATCCAGTGACAACTCCATCTCCGGGAATTTTAATTTTATCTATTCCGAAGTCTGATGCACGATGTTTGACAAACATATCTGTTTCTTCAAAGCTATTGGGATCAACTAGTATTTCAATTCTTTCTCGAGCTGTAAGTTTTCCTTTTTTATGTTGTGCATCGATTTTGTCTTGTCCACCACCCAGTTTAGCTTGTTCTTTTAGAAGTTGCAATTGAGAAAATTTTTCTTTCATAATAAAATCATCCTAAATTTTTTAAGAATGGATTAAATTTTTTTTCCTCACCAATTGTTGAAACATCACCGTGCCCTGGATAGATAACTACTTCATCTGGCAAAGTGAGTAATTTATTTTCAATGCTTTTTAATAACTGTTCAAAGTTACCACCCCATAGATCTGTTCTGCCAATTGATTGTTGAAAAAGTACATCACCAGTAATGCAAATTTTATTTGAATCAGAATAAAGGCAATATTCTCCTGGAGTATGACCAGGTGTATATAAACATCGAATTTTTTCATTTCCTATTTTTAATATTAATTCTTCTGATAAATATTCATCAGGTTTTCTGATTTCATCGATACGTAGTCCAAACATTTCAGCTTGAGAGATTGCGTGCTCAAGTAACGGTAAGTCCTTTTCAGGGGCAAAATATTTTATTTTGAATTTATTTAAGACAGAATTTACTCCCAAAATGTGATCAATATGACAATGAGTATTAATTAAATATTTGGGCTTAAGATTATTTGATTCTATAAAATCAAACAACTCATATTCTTCATCCTCATCAGAACAGCCGGGATCAATAATCATACATTCCAGTGATTCCTTTTCCCACAAAACATAAGTGTTTTCTGAAAATGGATTGAAGATAAATTTTTTTATTTCTAACATTATTTATTTCCGAAGTTTTTGATTGAATTCTTGAAATGATTTTTAATAAATGAATTGTAATTTGTTTTTGTTTCTTCCATCGAATCGCCACCGAATTTTTCCAAAAAGTGTTTTGCAATCACCCAAGCTAACATTGATTCAGCAATAACAGAGCAAGCAGGGACAGCAACAAAATCGCTTCTTTCTCTTCTTGATTCAATAGATTTCATTGTTTTCAAGTCAACAGATATCAATGGACTCATTAAAGTTGCAATAGGCTTCATAGCGGCTCTAACGATTATAGGCAAACCAGTGCTAATTCCACCTTCAATTCCACCTGCGAAATTTGTCTTACGGTGGAATGAATTATTTTTAATAATTATTTCATCGTGAACTTCCGAACCAAATTTTTCAGAAGCATTAAATCCCAATCCTATTTCAACACCTTTAATCGCATTAATCGACATAATCGCTTGAGAAATATCAGAATCTAATCGTCTATCAAAATGCATAAAAGAACCAATTCCTACAGGAACTCCAGTAGCAATAATTACGAAGGTTCCACCTAAAGTATCTCCATTTTTTTTTGCTTGTCTGATTTTATCGATAATCTGAGTTTCCTGATTTTTTTCAAGAACTCTTACAGCACTTTTATCAGCCCTCAAAGAAATTTTATCAGCTAATAAATCATCATTTAATTTATTTTCAAATAACTTTAATGAAAAATTTTTTTTTGGATAGATTCCGCCAATACTTTCAACAAAACTACCGATATAAATTCCAAATTCAGATAAAAACTTTCTAGCAACTGAGCCAGCAGCAACACGAGCAGCAGTTTCTCTTGCCGATGAGCGCTCTATTGAATTTCTTATATCATCAAAGTTATATTTTAACGTTCCAGTTAAATCAGCGTGGCCAGGGCGAGGAATTGAAATTTTATCGGATTTATTTTCAGTTTCTTCAATTTTCATCACATCAAGCCAATTATTCCAGTCATTATTCTTAATTAACATTGCAATTGGACTACCAAGAGTTTTTCCATATCGAATACCTGATAAAATTTCTACCTCATCAGACTCAATTTTCATTCGAGTGCCTCTTCCGTAACCAAGCTGCCTCCTTTTGAGTTGATGATTAATATATTCAGATGAGAGTTTTAAATTGGATGGGAAGCCCTCAACGATTGTGCATAATGATTTTCCGTGTGATTCTCCAGCAGTAAGAAATCTGATCATAAATCTCCAAATAAACAGAACAAAAATAAAAAACGCTCCTGAATTTATTAGGAGCGTTTTTATAAAACTATGATTATTTAATAAGAATTATCTTAATCATTAGGAATTTCTAACCCAACAAAACGAGTGTTACCTTCAGAATCCTGAACTTTCAACAAAATTGCATCACCTTTTTTATTATCAATTATTTTCTTTAAATCATCTACATCTTTTACTGGTTTTCTATCAGCTTCAACAATAACTAATCCTTTGAAAAGCCTTTGGTCATCAGCTTTACTAAAGCTTTTTACATCAGTAATCATAACTCCATTGTCGGTTTTATAAGTATCTTTCTCTTTTGAAGTCAAATTTCTCACCGTCATCCCGATATTTTCGAAATTGAACATATCTCTTTTAGATTCTTTTTGATTTTCATTTTCTTTTCTTGAAACTGGTTCTGTTTTTTCTTTTTCATTTCTTGGTTTCAGTTTTACTTTTCTTTCGATCTCTTTCTTGTCTCTGAAGATTGTTAAAGTAACAGTTGTCCCAGCTGATTTTGAAGCGACATAGCTTTGAAGTTCATTAGGTTTGTTAACTTCTCTACCATCAATTTTAAGAATTATATCACCAGATTTAATATCAGATTCTTCAGCTGCTCCACCTGGAACTAAACCTTGAACAATAACACCTCTTGGTTTATCAAGACCAACTGATTTAGCAATTGCATTATCAACTTCACCGATATTTATTCCAATATAACCACGATTAACTTTACCATAAGCTATAATTTCTTTTGAAACAGTTTTAGCTAAATTGATTGGAATTGCGAAGCCATAACCAATATACGTTCCTGTTCCACGAGTTGCGATTGCTGTATTAACTCCAACTACGGCACCTGATAAATCAACCAATGCACCGCCACTATTACCTGGATTTATTACTGCATCAGTTTGAATAAAATTCTCAACTCCGTAACTATCTCTTATTAAACCAAGCTGACCTCTACCAATTGCACTGATAATTCCGGCTGTTACTGTTGAGGTTAAAGAAAGAGGATTACCTATTGCCATAACCCATTGACCAACTTTGAGATTGTCAGAGTCCCCAAGATAAGCAACTGTTAAATTAGAAGCATTTATTTTTACAACTGCTAAGTCAGTTAAAGGATCTGTTCCGATTACTTCAGCTTGAAATGTTCTTTTATCTGCTAAAGTGACAGTTACCTTTGTTGCTTTTTCAACAACGTGATTATTTGTGAGTATATATCCATCTTCAGAGATTATAATACCACTTCCACTCCCCTGTTGTTCTCTCGGCATATCCTGAAAATCTCTGAATGGAAAGAAGAAAAAATTACTATGTGGATCTTCACGTTCAGATACAACAGATATTTGAACAATTGCAGGAGTAACTTTTTCAGCAACTTCTATAAATGCTTTTGAAAATGAGGTTGCATCTGCATCTAAATTAACTGGTGGTTTAGGTGAGCCTAAACTAATATCAGCTAATGCCGGTCTGACAAATCCAAAACCAGAAACTAACAATGCTCCGAAAAGAACTCCTACAAGAACTAATGCAACTGCACTAATTATTGTTTTTTTATTAAACATTTTTAATGCCTCCACTGTAATTATGATTTATTTCTAATGATTGCAAACCTTTAAAGTTTTCTAAATGGTTTCGTAAGTAATTTAATAAAAATTTAATCGCTGACTCGATTAATTTATCATTAACATAATTAAGTTTTTTTCTGTTTTTTAGACAAGAAAGAAAATTGAAAAGTTCCGATTCATTTATTTTCTGAATTTTATGCTCCGATTGACAAGATAAACAAATAAAACCCTCATTACCGAATGGAACAGGTTTTAATTCAATTGACAATTCTTTAGAGCATATTTTACAGAGTTCAAGATTTAACTCATAACCAATTTCTTTAAGAAAAAAAATAAAAAATTTAATGAATAAAATTGCTGAATTTTCTTCCTGATTATTCATCAAATTTAATATCCTTACTAAACCATTAAACATCAACTCATTGACTTCACCCTCCATATAAACATCATTAACTAATTCACATACTGCATAAGCGTATGTTGTTTTTGTGAAATCTGATTTAATATTTGGAAAATAAGAATACAAATCTGCCGAAGAAATTACTTGAATATCACGTGATTCTTTTTTGTAAATAATAACTTGAATATGATTCAACAAATCAACCACCGAAGAAAGCTTAGAATTTGGTCTTCTTCCACCTTTTAGAATTGCAGATATTTTACCATTACTTTTAGTGAAAAGTGATACTATTAAACTTGATTCAGAATAATTTATCTTTCTGAGAACTATTGCTTCTGTTTTAATTATTTTACTCATTTATGAAGTTGTAGGGAAATCTGTAAATATTTTTTTCAGTAATTATCCCAGTTATCAAATGCGAGGGAGTAACATCAAATGCGGGGTTGTAATAATTCCAAGATTCTTTTCCTATTAACTTATCCTGGAAAGAATAAATTTCTTTTGCACCTCTATGTTCGATAATTATTTCACTTCCCGATATGATATTCTTGTCTATTGTTGATGATGGTGCTGCGACATAAAAAGGAATATTAAAGTAGCTACAAATAATCGCAAGTGATAAAGTACCAATTTTATTTGCAGTATCTCCATTCAATGCAATTCGATCAGCACCTACAATAACTAAATCAACTTTATTGTGTGAAATTAAAGAAGATGCCATTGAATCAGTTAATACTTCGAATGGAATTTGGTATTTTTCTAACTCAAATGCAGTTAACCTCAAACCTTGAAATAATGGTCTAGTTTCATCAACATAAACTATATTTATTAGATTATGCTCAAAAGCTTTTTTAATTATTCCTAAAGCAGTTCCATAATCAGCTGCAGCCAAACTTCCTGTATTGCAATGTGTTAATACATTTGATTTTTTTTGAAATATATTTAATCCAAGTTTGGCGATTTTTTCTGAATAAAAGATTTCTGCTTTTTCAATTTCAATTGCTTTGTTTAATAATTCTTTATAAACATCATCATCTTCAGAAAGTGAGTTAAATTTATCTCTCATAATATTTAGTGTATGGAATAAATTGACTGCAGTAGGACGAGTTGATTGCAATCTTTCAATTACTTGTTGAAAATATTCATCAGATTTTTTTAGGTTTCCTTTAAATGCTAATGCAACTGCATAAGCTGCAGCGATACCAATTAACGGGGCGCCCCTGATTTTTAACTTTTCAATAGCATCCGCTATTATTTCAAATGAATCTGTTTTAATGTAATTCTCTTCAAAAGGCAGTTTTGTTTGATCAATAAAAGAAAGAGAATCTTGTTCGAATTTTATTGCGTAGAAAGAATTATTCTTCATCAAATCTTGAAAGATTCATAAATTGTCTGAATCTATCTTGAATTTGCAAATATGAAAGTTCCTCAAGACCTTTAGTACTGAATTTCTCGACACAAAAAGAAGCCATTGTGCTTCCATAAATTACCGCTCTTTTCAAGTTGTTAGGAGATAAATCCATTGTTTTAAAGAGATATCCAATAAATCCACCAGCGAAAGAATCACCTGCTCCAGTTGGATCGAAAATATTTTCCATTGGATAAGCAGGTGCTGAAAAAATTATATCCTCTGTAAAAAGTAGCGCACCGTGTTCCCCCTTCTTTATTATGAGAGTCTGAGGCCCTAATTCCCGAATAATCTTTGCTGCTTTAATTAAATTAGGCTCTTTAGCAAGTAATCTCGCTTCTGAGTCATTAATAATTAAAACATTTACCCGTGGTAATAACTCAAGTAGTTCATTTTTCTTACCCTCAATCCAAAAATTCATAGTGTCACAAACAATAAACTGAGGATTATCCATTTGATCTAAAACTTTTGATTGTAAAACCGGATCTATGTTACCTAAACAAACAAATTTACTCTTCTTAGCACTTTCAGGAATTTTTGGATCAAACTTTTCAAACACGTTCAATTCTGTCAGAAGGGTGTCTCTGACATTCAAATCATAATGATATTTTCCTGACCAGCGAAATGTTTTTCCACCGGGTATGATCTCTAATCCTTCGAGATCAATATTATGATTGTTTAGCATTTCAATATATTCTTTTGGGAAATCATCCCCCACAACTCCAACGACTTTTATGGGACCACTAAAATAACTCGCTGCTAATGAGATATAAGTTGCAGAGCCTCCGAGTGCGTCTTCAATCTTATCAAATGGTGTTTGTACTGTATCTAATGCAAAAGAACCAACAACTAAAATACTCACTTTTACTCCTCAATTAATTATTTAAGTTGTATCCAAATATATTCATAAAAAGATAAAGTTCAGTTAACAAAAACTAAATGCTTTTTAAAGATCTTATGATATCAAAAATCTTATAGCACCTGTTTTCATTACCATTAAAGTAGAAACATATTTTATTAAATATAAACTTTGGTAAGAATAAAAATTTTTACTATAAATGATAATTATCCTAATTCTGAAAAATCAACGAATCAAACCGAACAGAAACTATAATAATAAATGTAATTACTAAAATTGGAGACTTTATAGAATGAAAGAATTTTAATTTTACCTAAAAACTAAAACGAATAACTTCTAATTATATTTGACCAAAATAATTGTTAGAATAATAAAGGAAGCTGTCTCAAAATTTAGATCATTAAACTTTTCCAAAATCTAAAATTCTGAGACAGCACTAAATTTTAATAATCTCTTTCTTGACCGAAAATATTTAACTTGCCGTTTATATGTTTCGATGAATCAGTAATTACATATTTACCACTAACAAGTGCAACAACACCAGCGTGACAAAACTCGCAGTTTGGAACATTTGGATGAGTCCCACCCTGTGCAGATGTTTTCGGCAGTGAATTTCCAGTATCTTTATTTCCGTGGCAAGTTCCACATTTTGCACCATCTGAACCAGCAGTAAATGACACTACATAATCGGTATTTCCATTTTTAAAGTAACCGTGGCAATACGTATTTGAGCAAGAATTAGTTTCATAATTATAAGAAGGATTTGGAGAGAAAAGTTGCAAAGAGGCATCATAATCAGTCGTATTAGGTTCGTTTGTTTTAGTTTTTGTCAAATCACCAAAAACTACCTCTGAGCGTGGTGTATTATCAAAATGTCCAGCAGATAAAAACATTGCTGGGACTAAGTGACATTCATTACACTCAACTTTCTTTCCTGATGTAGCTGCATATAGATGTTTAACGTGAGCGCCAACTCCTCTTGAGCTAGGGCTTATACTTCCATCTAATGCTCTTGGTGGAGCTATTTTAGTTGAATCTGAAAAGTCACCGTGACAAGTATTACAAGCCTCAGGACCTGCAGATTGTGTGTGACAAGTAAGGCAGTTCCCACTTGCTTCAGAAATAATTCCACCTTGATAATTTCTACCGTGACATTGTTGACATTCTCGCATTGTCCAATCGGTTGCTGCAACCAGCTTGCCGTGAAAATTTGGTGAGTTTGGATTATTTATGCCTGGTTTATGAATATTTACAGAAACAGACGATGGTAAATCTTTATTCATTTCACTGCAAGCGGTAAATGATAAAAACAAAAATGATAAGACAGATATTATTAATAATGTTTTTTTCATAATTCTACCTATGACAATAGTTACAAAATCCAGCTGAAATTGGTGAATTTGGATTAGCACTTGTATGGCAATTATAACAAATTGAACCTTGAGAGTCGTGCCAATCACCTTTTTGATCTTTCATAAATCCTGCAACGTGTGTTTTTGGATTTGTTCCTTTAATGCCATCACTATCTAAATGACAAGTTATACAAACTGCATCGCCACCATTGACATCGTGGCAAGATGTACATCTTTCAATATCACGCTTAGCCAAAGTAGCGTGTAATCCACCACCCGTTCCAACACCAATTGTAAAGAAATTTGGCTTCAAATGTGTGGCAGGCATTATTCCACTATATGCAAAATCTGTATTTTCAGCTGCGTGGCAAGTAGCACAAAATGTTTCAACTTGATGACAAGATTGACACTCCGCCGTTTTACCTTTAGCTTCAAAGCCGTGGGTGAATCTATAATTTAAATCGTGAACCCTTCTTATTGCTTGTTGCCTTGAGCCATCGACGAAATTGCTTGGATAGTATGGCTGATAAAAATCATTTTTTAGATTTACTTCAGTAATAACATTTGTAGCAACGTGGCATTCTTCGCAACTGTGATTATCGTGACACATTACACAATTTGCACCAACCATCTGGGCTGAATATTTATGTGTTTTAATAAATCCAACTGATTTATGATTCTGCGGAAACAAATTAGCAGTTGATATATGACAAGATTCGCAAGCATTTGACGCAACTGTTTTATCATTATGACAAGCATAACAATTTTCCATCGTTGGATTTGCTGCTACCGCTTGCCAACTATAATCAACTTCGGTTAAACCTTTATGACAAGATTCACATTCCATTTTCTGATTTTCGATATGAAATTTATGATTGAAAATCAGTTCGGATTTCTTTTTCTGAATTGGTTCATAACTATCTTCGATGTGACAAGTGCTACATTCATTTTCATTGTTTACATCGTGACAAGAGGAACAATTATCGTGATTTGGGAATAATCTGTCATTCAATGATACACTTTCTAAAACTGCACTGTGACAAGTTTTACAATCAACCAATTCTGCGTGAATAGAATGTGAGAATTTGATTTTTATTTCCTTTTCATCGTCTGATTTATTAAAAGTTGAATTTTTAGCTGCGATGAAAAGTATTGATACAGATACTAATGATAAAAGACTATAAAAAATTTTTACTTTCATTCTGCACTCACTAAAAATTTAGATTAAACCAATGATTAAGTTTGAAGAAAATCCTAAAATCATTTTTATAAATTTTATTATCCAAATACTGACCCTGAATATCGAAAGACAACTTTCTAAATGGCCTGAAATTCAAACCGCCTACAAAAGTAGTTATATGATTTGTCTCTGAATCTTTTGTTACTTTATAACTCGAATATGAAAGACCAGCATTTGGAGTAATTAGTCCATCCAAGAAAGTATATGCTAAGTAAAGTGAAACAGCATCCATTTCACCAGCATAACCAAAAGTCTTTTTATAATTTACTGTGCCATATTTTGTTGATGCACCAATTCCAACACGAGCTGAGTTATCATCTTTGAATTTAACATAACCAAATTGAGAAGTAATTGTATAAAATCTATCGATCCTATAATCAAGTCCAGCTTCAATTTCCTGAGTATTACCGTAATCAAAAACAGAGAAAATTGAATTGTATCTTATACGTGGTTCTCTGTAGTTGTAGTAGAGATTTATACCCAAATCTTTAATCTGTTCATATCTTGCATCAAGCTCAATTTTAGAAGTTTTCTTGAAGTTTAAATCATATTCATATCTTGAATTAACAAATAAAAAGTTTTCCGAAAAATAAGATACTTCACCACTTAAATATTGAAATTGATTTGATTTGTTAGATATTAGAACTTGAATTGGATTTAAATTCGGATCAAGTCTCAGAGCTCTATATTCAATAGGTTTGAAATTTTTGTTTATATAACCAACTGCGAATTGAAAATCCTTTAGAATCGTAGTTGAAAGTTTTGCTCCAGCAATAAAATTATCAGAAAAGTTTTCAATAAGTTCTAATTTTTGGTAAGCGGGAACATTTCCACCGTAAAAACCTGAAAATTGAAAATCATATTTGTTAATATATATAGAAGCACCATCCATCAAACCACCAATAACACTATTAATGATTGGTTGGCGACCGATTTTTATGTTAGCAATATCGAAAACATTTCTCGCTTCAATATATAAGTTATAGAAACGCAATCTTGGATCAGATTTTATTTTCTGAGCAAAATCAGTTTCTAAATTCAAATTGGAACGCAGAGAAAAGTTTTCATAATTAAAATTAAGATTTAACATTTGATAAGCTCTTAGATGATTCTGAGAGACATCTGCAGAATCGAATCTCTCAAACATATAAACAGAAGAGCTAAATCTCCCGTTTAAATTTTGTGAGAAAAGAACTATATCAAAAATTAGAAACAGGAAAAGAAGAAGATATTTATTCATAAGTTATCCCCTATTTAGTTTTAGGAACTGGATGTTTAATTTTTTCCCAATACTCTTCAAAGTTAAACCCAATGTAAGTTGGACTTTCAACGTTGTGACAAGTGATGCAATAAGATTCAATTGCTTCTTGATTTTCCCAAACTATAAGTCCTTTTTGAACAGCTAAAGCTCTATCCTTCATTACTTTCATATCTTTATATTCAGAACCAGGGCCGTGGCAAGTTTCGCATTGAACTCCATCTTCAATTTTGAACTTAGCACCAATCAAAGATGCATCAACGTTGTATCCAGAGGCGTGACATTTTAGACATTCTGGATTTTCATAGGCTGGCACTGTGAATCCTTTTTGCTTACTAATTTCAGCAGATTTTTCGGATTTCAGTGTTTCAAAAGCCTTTGAATGCTTGCTCTCTTTCCAAATTGATAGTTGTTTACCCTGCTTTTCTGTTTTATGGCACATAGCGCAAGGTTCAACTCCTATGTAACTAAAATTTTGAGAATATATGTAGAGAGGCAGAAAGGTGAGAATTGAAATTATTGCGGAATTAAGACGCATAACGCCTCCATTTTGATTAGAAATAACTATTCAAAAATATTAACATTATGAATAAATGCCAAACAATATTTTTTATTAATTGGATTTATTTGTTAAAATTTTCTAAAAGTAGATTTAATCATTCATTTTTGGGAGAAATCTTTAGAAGTCAGATGAGTGTTATTTATTAAAGTTATATATAAAAGGTCATTAAATTAATTTTGTTGCCAAAATTTCTTTCTCAAAGTTACAAAGCATAATAAAGAATATAAGCAGGCTTTAATTTTTCATAGAAAAGTTTTAATTCATCTCCATTTATGGAGTTCTTAAAATAATTTTTAAAGAAAAATTATGAAGACTAAAAATGCAAGAGACTATAATATTTTCTATATGATTTATTAATTTAAGAATTAGCTAATTTGATTAACAGTAATTTTTTCATTTAGCAATTTCAAAAGATTCTCATTTACTTCTTCAATTGTTCCAATACCATTTACAGAAATTGCTCTTCCTTTTGACAAGTAATAATCCAATACAGGCATTGTGTTGGTTTGATAAACTTTCAAACGCTTTCTAATTACTTCCTCTTTATCGTCCTCACGTAGGTAAAAACTATTTTCAGCATTACATTTTGGACATTGAGTAAGTCCTTGTATTTCATTTAATGAAAAAATTGCACCACATACTCTACAAGCTCTTCTTAGACTTAATCTTTTTATAATTTCATTTTCATCTGCGGTTATATGAACGAGAATTGCATCTTTTATATTGAGTTCATCAAACATTTTATCTAAAGCAATAGCTTGAACAACAGTCCTTGGAAATCCATCAAGAATAAATCCATTTTTACATTTTTCTGATTTTAAAACTTCTTTAATGATACCAATAACTATATCATCAGGGACTAATTCACCTTTATTCATAATTTCAGCTGCCTTGAGACCAAGCTCCGTTTTATCTTTTACTGCTTGACGAAGAATATCTCCAGTAGAGATATGAGGGATGTTTTGTTTTTCAGATAAAATTTTTGCCTGGGTACCTTTACCAACACCAGGTGAACCAAATAAAATAATCCGCATTAAAAACCTGTATTTTAATTTTTAATTTGATTTAATCTCTAAGAAAATTCAAAAGTTATTTTAATCGCTAATTTCAAATAAACAAATTATAATTAGACCTAACAAAGTTAATCAAAATTATTTGAAGATTGTTTGACTCTAATCTTATTGAAAAATTCTTTTAGTAGATTAGAGCTTTCTTCAGCTAATAATCCAGAATAAATTTTAATTTTATGATTGAGATTATTTTCTTCAATCAAATTATATCTACTCCCACAAGCACCTGATTTTGTATCAAAGCAACCAAAATATATTTCACTAATTCTAGAGTTCAGTATTGCACCTGAACACATTATACAAGGTTCCAATGTTACAAATAATGAACATTCATTTAATCGCCAATCACCTAAATAATTAGCTGCAGAGGTAATTGCGATCATTTCTGCGTGTGCAGTTGGATCTTTAAGTTTTTCTACTTGATTATATCCTCTTCCAATTATTTTATTTTGATAAGTTACAATAGCTCCTACAGGTATTTCATTCTCTTCAAAAGCTTTAGTGGCCTCTTGTAAAGCAGCGTGCATAAAACGATATTTATCTTCAGAAAAAATCATTTAGGTGAGATTTAAGACGAGATTAATTCTCATTATTAAATTTTAATTATTAATTGTCCATTCTTAATTGTTAATTCTTCATTTATTGCAGCTCGTGCGCCTGTAGGGACTCGAACCCCAAACCGTCTGATCCGAAGTCAGATGCTCTATCCAATTGAGCTACAGGCGCAAAAATTTTTATATAATTCGTTGTTAAAATATAAAAATCCTGCAAGATTATAAATACACTTTATCCATCTATTTTTATCAGATGTAATGAAAATATTCTTTTCGAGTTTGGTTAATTTTAAGTTCTTTATTAAAATGATTTTTAGTTATTAAGTTAGATATGATAAAATGATAATAAGTTTGAAAAGTTGATATTTATTTGTGTTGACAATATCTTATAAGTGAAAAAGTTATTCAAAATTTTTATATTTACATAAAA